>DVLR01000267.1 GCA_018715425.1 Candidatus Merdenecus merdavium | reverse complement strand
GCTGCTTTTGCATTCTCCGAATCTCTTCCACCGCCTTAATCATTTCATCAATCTGCTCAGGTGTTAAATATTCTGCAATCTTATCGAAATTATCCGCCTTAACCTGTAGCGTGGATATACAAGCATCTTTTTCTTTTATCTGTTTCCTAAGATCAGCCACATTCTCTGAAATAGTTTCCATTTCGAATTCCATCCGTCTGATTTTCACCTTCAAATCAGCATACTTATTATAAACTGTGCGTACCAACTGCTTAAGCTTTTTTATAAACGGATCTACAAGTTTCTCTTTATAGTTCTTTGCAGACATCAATGCTGTTGGCTGTTCCAATTGATATTCTCTACCATTATCAATCTCATACATTATTGAATCCACAGAAGCTACCGCCTCTGACATAAGCATAAATTTAGCATTTATTGCTTCAAAGTCCTTATTCAGCTGATTGTTCTTGTCCACCAGAGCTTCATTCTCCAATAGGGCAATCGTCTTGATAGTTTCCAGATTCTCCAGTTCATGCTTGCTTTTCCCAAGCAGTTTATTTGTTTTAAGGAATTCTTCCTCTGTACTATCAACCTGCTTTTCAAGAGCCTCAACCTCTTTTATTCGTTCCTGCTTTTTGTAGTCATAAACGGATAAATGCTGATTATGAGTACCAAGTTGCTTCCATTTCACACCATAACGCTCCATAACGGCCGCAAGCTCCCCCTTTTCCGCTTCAACCCAGCGATACCATTCTGTATCCTGTCTTGAACTTCCAACAAAACCTTGCTTTGCTAAAGCTCCTTTTAAAGAAACTCTTGTAGCAAGCCCTCTAGAACTTTCTGTAACAAAGGGAACATAATCCACATGAAGATGTGGTGTTTCTTCATCCATATGAATCACTGCATTAAATACTCTAAGATTAGAATTTCGTTTCTGAAATCCATGGTAATATTCGCTCAGTATATCCCTAGCTGTTTCTCCTTTCCAATCACGAGCATTCATATCATCTTTATTTCCAATCTGAATCACAATTTCATGAAAAGTTTTTTCCTGCTTACTCCGTGAAATCTTTTCATAATAATTTTTGATCTGCCTGTCTTTCCGTGTTTGTTTATTGTTGTAACTTTTTAATGCCTGATCAAACAATTCATGATAAACTGTTTTAATATTGTCATTGATAAAAGTTATATTGAGAGCAGTTCTACTTGAATCCACATTATCAGCAGTAAATGTTCTGTTGTTATGATTCAAGGAGCCTTCTCCATTCATAATACTTATTGTCCTCTCCATACATTTCTCCTCTAAATTATTGTGGCATCGCACCCCCCTCTCTTATCTGTAATAGGTGCCGGTCACGGCACGTAATGAATGATTTCTCAAGGAAAGTTTTGTTACTTTTGTCAAAAGTAACGCAAAAGCACTTTTGTCATCAAAGTCCCACTAACGTGAGCCATTGCCGACAAAAATGCAACCTGATCAAACAGGTTTTGCGCCCTACGGGGTGTTATAGCGGATATTCGCAATCCGCTTCACTACTTGCTCATAAGCTAATTATCATACATGACAATTAGCTTATATAGCGGACTCACCATGGTGACTCCGCATATCATAGGTAAATCCTGTAATATTAATATTTTCTGGAAGGACTTTGTCCTGCCAATAAACACAAATGATAGGACAAAGTCCTACCGATTCGTAAATATGGTATTGAGAACTCCTACCACGATTAACCATATTAGTTCGAGTGATAGCACAATATACACTCACTTTCTCCCTTTAATAGCACTTTTTACTATCACTACCCCAAAATGACAGCATAAACTGCTATCACAATTTAATGAAACTGATACACTACGTCATGAAGCACCATTTCTTCTGCCATCATCCTCGCCTGATTCCGAAGGTGTAACTGCTCCATAAAAGAATTTGCATTTCTTGGTTTGTGCTTCTGCAACCATCCACTTTCAATATCATCAAGCAACTCATATGCAACTTCATTTACATCCATTGCTTTGCTATTCAATTCTCCATATCTCACCAGACTACGATATCGAATTGGATAAATACTCTTCATATAACCAATCCACATTCTTCCATACTTCCCTACGTCTTTTAGTTGTTCTTCTTCTGTAGGAACAGATAAGACAGGATAAAATATCCCATCAATCTCCTGATATTCAATTTCTAATTTTTCAAATATGGTTTGTTTTCTCATGATTTTATAATTCCTTTCATTTATTTCAAGACCGCAACACCGCAAGTAGCCTCTAATTGCAACCTTACATTTTGCAATCTTGATTTATTATAAGAACAACATCGCAAAGACAAGACCGCAAATCTTGATACATTGCAATGTTGCGTTCTTCCTGATATTCTATGCTTCATTACTGCTTAGATCCCAATACCAGCTGTTATTAACCCTTTTAGCATTTATGCCAAGTTCACTTTTGGCAGTTTCTAAGGTTCGCTTAGATATTCCCTCCTGCTTTGCCTGCTCAATAATTTCTGTACTGAGAATCTTCACGTTTTCTCCCGACAACTCTCGTAAGAACTGTTTCGCCTGCTCAAGTTTACTACCTTTTGGAATAATTCCACCTAGAACCTCATCAGCTGTGATTTCATAATCACCACACCAGCGAAATCCCTCTTTACACAGTTCAAACGCTTTGGCATGACCAAACGTCGCCAGATTGTTTTTTATCTGTATCACTGCTCGCATATTATCCTGCCCTTCAATTCTTCCAACAAGAATAACGCTTCTTGCTACAGCGAAAAAATCAATGGAACCCATTCCACGGTACGCCGCCTTATTACCACCTGCTTTATTCATATGACCGATAAGAACAATGGCACATCCTGTTTTTTCAGCTAATGCCCCAAGCTTTTTTGTCATATCTCTAGCTTCATTAGCACGATTCATATCTGTACCGCCACCTAAGTATGCCTGAATTGGATCTAATATCAGAAGCTTTGCTTTCTGCCTAACAATAGCTTCCTCCAATCGTTCATCCACCATAGAAATGGATTTCTCACTTTCATCAATTATAGAGATCCGACTACAATCTGCTCCTGCTTGTTCAAGTCTTGGTTTTACTGTATCAGCAAGTCCATCCTCAGCAGTCTGATAAATCACATTCATTGGCTCCATCGGTGTCATATCCTCATCGAATCCTTCCCCTTTGGATAGTCTAGCAGCAACATTTAGTATCAAAGTACTTTTCCCATCTCCTGGATCTCCTTGAATAATGGTAAGCTTCCCATAAGGGATAAACGGATACCACAGCCAGTCTACCTGACTAGCCATGATATCAGCCATATTAATCATCTTAAGTTCAATTTTCTTTTCTCCCATAGCGCCTCCTACAATTTATTTACTTCTGACATAATTTCCAGAATTGTTCGAAGTGGAGTAAGAAGTTCCTCTTCCATATCTGAAGCTTTTTCAATACGAATCAATTCCTTTTCGATATGTTTTAAATGCTTTCGAAATTCGTCATACATTGCCTTGTGACCTCTAACTGTTATCTGCTGATACAATGCACTCTGGATTAAATAATCCTGCTTTTGCATCCCACATAATTTCACACGGTCATTCAGTTCTTTTGCCTCCTCTGGAGACATTCGAAATCCAACATTTAAGCTTCTCCAACGATTCTTTTTATCTAGTATCTTCTGGCTCATCGTTCATGCCCTCACTTTCCATTCTTTCAAAATTTAATCTCTCTGCCATTGCAATCTGCTTGCTCGGAAACATATGGCTATAATGATACGTAATACGAATACTTTCATGCCCAACCCTATTTGCAATATCAACTGCAGTAAAACCAGCATCAATTAACAAAGAAATATGAGAATGCCTTAAATCATGAATTGTAATTCTCTTAACTCCTGATCCTTTGCTCCCACGATCCATTTCATGATGCAGAAAACTTTTTGTTACCTGAAACAAACGATCTGTTGGCTTGCATTTATAAAGCATATTCATATAATCCCTCATTTCATTTACCAAAAAATCCGGCATAGAAATGACACGATTGCTTTTTGCTGTCTTTGGTGAAGTAATTACATCCTTGCCCTCTAATCTCTGATATGATTTATTAATGGTTAAAATTTTCTTCTCCAAATCAAAATCATTCATGGTCAGTGCAAGTAGTTCTCCAACACGAATACCACACCAATATAAAATCTCAAAAGCATAATAGGATTGAGGTTTATCTTTTATTACATCTGCAAATTTCAAATATTCCTCTTTTGTCCAAAAAAGCATTTCTTCCTTGGACTCTTTCCCCATATTTCCAGCTTTCTTAGATGGATTCTCATTCAGATTGTAAAATCTCACCGCATGATTAAATAGACAAGACAGCTCATCATGAATTGTTTTCAGATAACCGGGCTTAAATCGTTCACCGTTTTCTTTCTTTGATTCAATCATTACATTCTGCCACTTCAAAATATCAGCAGCTGTAATTTCATTCATCTTGCGTTCTCCAAAGTATGGTAATACTTTTCCTGAGATAATGTGCTTCTTTGTAAGCCACGTGTTTAATTTCAACTTTGGCTTCATATCCTCTTCATATAATTTGTAAAACTCATTCATGGTCATATCCAAGTTTTCGCTCTGCTTCATCTTGAAATTTCGTTCCCATTCCAAGGCCTCGCGTTTCGTTGCGAAGCCTCTTTTGGTTTTACCCTTATTCTCCCCCTTCCAATTGCGGTAGTAAAAAAATACATACCACTTTCCGGTCTTCTGGTCTTTGTATGCTGACATTCATTGCCCTCCTTAAATTCTATTAATTAGCTTTTTGTAAGCCATAAAAACGTTCCATAAAATATTGTCTGCTGACTCTGCCAGCTATTGTTACAAAATCTTTGCCGTTCAGCTCATCATTCAGTTGTCTAATAATTTTGTATGCAGTAGGTTTTTTCACTCCTAAGATTTCAACCACTTCATTTACATCCATAAACATACTTGCTTCCATTCACATGCCTCCTTTCGTGTTATAAGTTGTTTTGCGTTCTATATATATCTTGGTGTTACCATTTCAGGTAACCTCTGCTGCATTAACAGCTGTGGGCTTCTTCTGTTCAAGATCCTTTCCCACCCTTTAAAGGAGTGTCATTATGTTTTGCTCCACCATGTCTGGTATCACCGCAAAATCTGTTGCCAAAATATATCGCTATTCAGTTTTCAGTAATTCATTTCTTTCTTATCTGTCCTCCTTTTTATACTTAATGTTTTTTCGTTAAGTACTATTTATGTATTGTATTATACTTAATGTTTTTTTATTAGTCAATACTTTTTCATTAACTTAACGTAATTTTATTTATTAAGATAATTTTATTAAGTTTATGTTGAGTTTCAGAGCAGGCTCTGCTATACTAGATTTAATAAAAATACAGGAGGTTTCCTATGACAACAGGTAAGAGAATTCGATTTATCCGTACCTTTCGAGGTATGACACAAAAAGAACTCGGAATTGCTCTGGGCTTTGATGCAGGAAGTGCAGACATCAGAATTTCACAATATGAATCTGACAATAGAAAAACCATCAAGGAGCCTATGCTGCGCCAGATGGCTGAAATTTTAAAAGTAAATTACAATGCACTAAAGACATATGAATTTGATAATCCATTGGATGTAATGGAATCTTTTTTCTGGTTTGAAGAAGAATTTCCCTTGCAGATAGCATTATTTGAATTTCAGACGGATAAGGATGTTGATAAGCCATCTATGAAGATTCCAACTGGTTCAGATGGGGAGGCTATTGAATCACCGATTGCAGTAATGTTTGCATTGCCGGAATACAGAACGTGCTTTAAAGAATGGCAGCAAAAAAAACGTGACTACCATAATGGGGTAATCACGAAGGAAGAGTATGTGGAGTGGAAATTACAGTGGGATTATAAATAATTTATATACTAGGGGGACAAGGGTTTGATAGATAAAATAACAATGAAAAGCTGTGCTACTTATGATTCAAATGGTATTTCAATTGACGATTGTAAAAAAATCAATTTCATTTATGGTTCTAACGGAAGTGGCAAGTCCACAATTAGCAACTTTCTTGATGTTCCAGCCGATACTAAGTTTAGTAATTGCAATATCACATGGAAAAACAATTTAGCCCAAAATACGGTTGTATATAATAGGAACTTCAGAGAATCGAATTTCTCAACAGCTAATTCAACTATAGCTGGTATTTTTACTTTAGGTGAAGCAACCATTGAAGAGATTAATAGTCTAAATACGTTAAAATTAGTTGCTGAGAAAAAAGAAACTGAACTGACTGGCTTAAAAAAATCATTAGAAAAAAAGAATAATGATATACTCACTAGAGAAAATACATTTCGTGATGATATTTGGAATGCTATTCTAAAAAAATATGAAAATATTTTTGCCCCTGCTTTTACTGGTTTAAGAGGTAATAAAGACAAATTTAAAGATAATGTACTTTTAAAGCATAAATCATATTCTCCAAGTATCTTCACAATTGAAGAGTTAACATCTCGAGCAACTACACTATATGCTTCAAAACCCGAAAAAATAAATTTACCTGCGTTTACTAAATTTATTTTAAAAAATTCCCTTTCTGAAATCATTGATGAACCTATATGGAATAAAATAGTGGTTGGTTCTAATTCTTTGCCAATCTCAAAGCTGATAAATGAATTAGGGAATTCGGATTGGATTAACACTGGAAGATCTTATTTACAAGAAGATGAAACATGTCCATTCTGTCAACAAAAAACCATTTCTGATGAATTCAAACAGCAAGTAGAGCTCTTTTTTAGTGGAGAATATGAAAATGATGTGAAACTCATACAGTCTTATAAACAAAAATATGTAATTTTAGTTTCTGAATTATCAAATGTTTTATCAGAGATAGAACAACAAGATACTTTTTTTACCATTGGCAAACTCAACTCAGAAGAATTCCAATGTCTAAAAGCAAATATCATCAATTTGCTACAGATTAATCTGTCTTCAATTAATGCAAAAGAAAAAGAGCCGAGCCATGTAGTTTCATTATCAGACATTTCTCCCGACTTGGATAAATTAAATAATATTATCACCATCACCTATAAAAACATTGAGGCACATAACAACATTATCGACAATTTTAAATCCGAACAAGATAATTTATCAAATGACATATGGAATTTTGTACTTGATGAACAAAAAGTCCTCATTGAAACTTACCTTAAAGATATCCTCGGACAACAAAAAGGTATAAAATCACTC
>DVLR01000266.1 GCA_018715425.1 Candidatus Merdenecus merdavium | reverse complement strand
GGTGGCGTAACAAATCAATACATTACGTGGTGGCAATCCCACGAAAAAAATGATTGACCCAAAAAAGTACTATAGTATTCTTGACAACATTTTTCATTATACAAGATTGTATAGGCTTTTGGATCATATTTTCCTACCCACATAGCTTCACAACTGGAAAACCTTAATAATGGTTCTACATCCAATACAATTCCTAAGTTATATATACTTCGAGACAGTAGAGATAAGCTTTCAATTTGTGAAATTCCAAAGAATAGATATTTCTCATCACAAGCCCGACATATACTTGAAAAAACAGTTTCATCATAACGGTCTAATAATCCCTCAATTACAACTGTTCTTGTCTTTGATTCGTTTATTTCCTTTATAACATCTAGGAGCAGATTGCCTCCATCACTTAGATCTACCACAAATGGTGTCATTTCATCGATCAGCGCAGATACACTAATTGCTAATTCACTTAGAATGCTATTCTGTGCTATTATTACTTTATCATTCAACATCGCAGATAACATGGTAGCTGTTATTTCTAAAGATTGATCAAAATTGATAGCGATGTTATCTGAAAGATCTGAAGCAAAATCTTGTAGATCTTTAACATCTTCACTATATTCCGTATTTTTCGAAAATGATTTCGCTTCCTTAACCAATATTCTACTCGGTGTATCTGTAATCCCAATTTTAACGTTTCCCTTTACCGTTTCCACCACGCCAATAAGTTCTGTCACGTGAACAATATCATGCTTGAAACGCATAAGTTCTTCATTTATTTCCGCCACAGTTAATTTTTTACGTTTATTAACTTCCTCGCATTCTTTATTCAATGTCTCCAGCTTTTTCTGCAAATCAGCGATTTGGGTATTTGATTTTAGAATAGTTTGTTCATATTGTTCTTGAATTTGTTTTTGATTATGTATTATGTCATTTAATTTATTTGTTTCATTATTAATAGCTAAACGCTTTTCATTCAACTCTTTTTCTATGGATATTCTTTCTTCTGATGAAGAATTCATCCAACGATTTCGAATGATTTCCAAACAAATTTCATACTCTTCTTCATCATTAAGTAATATTCTCTCTATGATATTTTCATATTCGTCATTACTAGAAGTGTATTCAATCACCTTATCTGCATTGTTTTCTAAAGCTTGCTTGAGATCATTCTGACTCATTCCTGTATTTTTCAAAAAATCCACAATTAATTTATCATTTTCTTTAGCCTGCTCCATAACAGAAATTGTCCTGTCAATTTCTTTTTTTGTTATCGCAAATTTATCTTTTTGTTGTTTTAAAAACCATTTTAGAAATATACTAACATATGCATCTGCATTTCTCAGAGTTATGCTTCCAGATGCAGCTGGCAATTCCACTTCAGAATAGAAATATCGTATTTCATCAAAAACTCCTGTGTCATCTAATGCATCAAATAATCCTTTAGTATTAACGGTCTTACTTTTTTTAATACTATAAATATCAAAAGTATGTTTTGTATGAAGCATATCTTTAATACATTCATTTATGCAGAACAATCCATCTTTTTTAATAAAATCACTTTTAGCGCAGTATAATGCTTCATATTCATTTCCTGTATCTCTAACTATCAATAAAAATTTGTCTGAGATGTACTCTGGTAGCTTAATTCCTTTTAATAAATTTTCTCTTATTTTCTTTTTATCTAAGTTCTTCTGACTCAATAATTCGCTTGGTGAAAACATCTCAAAGATTAATCCATTTGAATAGCTGTAAGACCATTGTCTTTTTTCATAACCTTCTTGTTGTATCCATTTTCTTATTTCCACGCGGTATTTTACTAAATCTGCTGGATTAGCACCTATGATTACAGGATCATACACCGTATACTCCGTATCATAATAGTCAGTATACTGAGCATGCAAAAACTTTCTCTCATCTGGATCAAAATCTGCAATTCTATATAATAACAATTGTCCATTTTTTCCTGGAAAGTTTAAGCATAAGGAATATCTACTATCATCATCTGTATACATCTTTGGTTTCCTCCAACAATTTCAGCACTGGTATTGGTATTGCATTTTCTTTTAATATATTTGTGATTTCATAATTAAGAATATCATTATTGATTTTTATAAGAATTTTTCTGATAGATAATGGCAAAACAACTTTTTTGCTATTTTTATATTTATTGATAAATTGTCTAAGATATATAATACTCACATCTGCAGTTTCAGATTCACCCTGTGGAATATCAATTTTAATAATATTACGTAAACATCCATGTGTAAGAAAACAAATGACATCATTTGTTTTTAGGTTCTTTAGTGTAAAATTACCCGTTCCAAATATTCTTTCAATTTCTCCGGAACAATGGACTAATATCGCCTCAATTTTCACTTCGCAATATACAGTCACTTCTTTCTGTTGGATTATTGTGATAGATTCATGAATAGAATGTTTTTCTTCATTGTCTGCTACTATTTGAATTTCTGGAATATATCTACATAAATGATAATCGCTTTGTGAAAATGGAATTCCTGTTGATACATATTTCCTATCCACATTTACCAAGTTATTAGCATCACTTATAGGGATTTCCACTATGCTATTTGTTGCATTTAGTTTTATCGGCACCGCATCTATTCCTTTAAACAAATATACTTTTGGATCATCATTTCCCGATACAACATGCCCATATATTTTTCTTACACCCTCATTAACCATATATCCGTCTTCATGTTTTATTACTGGTGGCCATACCGGAACTACCTCTGGTTGTTTTTCCAAAAGATGAACTTTTAGATTGTTTCGCAAATAATTTGTGAGAGAATCAAATTCACTATCAGTAATATTCGTGAGAAATATTCCCTTGAATACATAATATTTCACTGTCAGTAATTCTAATTCACCCACTCTTTTAAATTTAATTCCAGGAATATAACTGGGAAGAGATTGCTGTCTTCTTAACCAATAGTACTCTGTATCACTAGAAAGGAAATCTCCATGTCTGATTTTTTTTCCTTGCCTTTCACTCACTGTGAATAATGCGCCATCATCTGAAAATCCATCAGCATAATTTGACCAGTACTTTTTTATAGCACTGCTTTTACCATCTGGGGTAAAGTGAATCAAATATTTCTGATCAGATGCGGGAACAAAATCTACTTGCAGGTATGTTGTATTTTCTGCTGAAAATCGTTCCAAATTTACTTTGTAAGTAATTCTGCCATTAATAGTAAATTCAATTTTTTCTTCTTGCGCTTTTTTTAGCAAAGATAACGGCATTGTTTTAAAACCTAGGTAGAGTGAGAAATGATTACTTATATCTTCTTGCAAATATACTGGCATCCCAATTCTTTCATATACCGACTCTATTGGAATACCATCAACTCGCCGATCACAGACTGCTGAAACATCTGACTTCTTAAAGTGGCTAAAGTGGTTAGAGTATTTACTCCCTGTAAGATGTACTGGTTCGCCGCATTCAGGACATAAGAACCTATTACGCGAATAAAAATGTTTTCTGTCATATTCATCCGCATTTGCTTCTTTTTGTTTTCCTCTAGTATAAAAATCTATTGCTGTTTTCAAGTTTTTCAATCTCCCTAATTATCACTCGCCAAGTGATAAAGTAAATCGCATTAGATATTACTTATTCTTTTTGCATATTCGTATATTCGCTTAATTGTTGCATCACCTGACTTTATTTCATCCCCAAGATATTGTTCAAACCCTTTATATGTACTAAATCCAAGCATATATACTGCCATAGCCATTGGTAATTCTTCTGATTCGTTACCAATTTGTTTTGCAATATTTTGTAATTCTTTTAAAACTGTATCTTCCGGGACTTTCACGTCACTGCTGCTATTAACTACCTTTTCTATTACTTCAGGTAAGTTCATACACATTTGAAAAAAAGAATCTTCCTCATTTGTAACCAAGGCATAAAACTGATCCAGGCTTACTCTTCTTATTCTTTTA
>DVLR01000265.1 GCA_018715425.1 Candidatus Merdenecus merdavium | reverse complement strand
TGTGCTGAAATAAAATCTAAATAAGTCAATATCTAGATTATACAAGGATATTGGCTTATTTGACATCCGGTCTGTGATTACTCGCTTACATTATTACCCGCTTACCCTTTGATTACTCGCTTACCATCAATCCTCCCATAAAAAAAAGACCCTGATTCCTCAAGGTCTTTGATCATTTTATTGTTTTGCTTTTTTATTTAAGTAGAAGACAAAGAATAAATCGAGTACTCCCATAATAATTAAAATCACACCGTATGTTTGGAAGAATAATACCAAACTCGTTGAGGTATTGAAAATAAAGAATAAAGATAATCCGATTAAAACGGCACTGTAGATAAACATTGGAATCGTGTTAATGTTTGGAACATTCCGGAAATTAATGGCACGGAATAGTTGTGAGAATCCTGAAAATAGGATGACTAGACCGAGGATAAATGGAAAGGCACGTAAAATATCTGCGGCGAAGTAGTAAATAATGGCAGCACTTATGATATAAAACAGTCCATATGCTAAAAACATTCCAAATCCGCCACTGCGTTTTTTCTCACGTAATCCTTCAAAGATGTTAATGAATCCAATAATGACTAAGTAAATAGAAAGAATCCCAACGCTTACTCGAAATACTCCTTGTGGATCAATCAATACTGCTAACCCTAATGCAATATTTAATAATCCATTAACAATAATATGACTTGTTACTTTTTTAATTGCTTCAACCATTTTACCAACCCCCTATTTTTTAGATTACGCCTTTAGTTTAGTATATTTCCAGATAAATAGCTATTGCGATTTTTAGTCGTGTAGTACTGCTATTGAGCAAATTCCCCACTATAAGATACTAATGATACTGAATGGACATTAGGAATTTTTGTTAACTTCTCGGTAAACTGTGTATTCTCAGTGTTCATCGAAATTTCTACAGTTAATTCAGTAAGACCATTTTTTGATATTTTTGAACGCAAGGTGGATTTAAATGGATTTAGTATCGCATTCACTTCAGGGAAGGCTTCATCACTATAAGAAATAACCATTAAATAAATTACATTTTTTCTTTTTAATTTTGTCATGAAGATAAAAGCTAATCCAATGCACAAATTACCTACTATTACCATCACCCATAATCTAGCACCCACAGTAATTCCTGCTGCTACAGCCCAAAATAAAAAAATTAAATCAATTGGATCTTTAATTGCGGTTCGAAATCTTACAATAGACAACGCACCTACCATCCCTAATGACAAGGTAATATTAGATGAAATCGTAGCAATAATCATTGCAGATATAATTGTCATCATAGCAATTGCAACATTAAAATTATGACTATAGATAACGCCGACGTAACACTTTTTATAGACAGTATATATATAGCCTGCAACTAGTAGTGACAATCCTAGTACTAAAAAAATCCCCGGAATACTGATTTGAGTAGCTGATCCTTCTAAAAAACTTTTTTTGAAAATATCAGAAAATGTTTCCATTAATATCTTTCCTTTCTTAAAACGCGTCTTGCGGGATTCCATTTTAGCTGTACCATTCGACAATATACATACTTGGAAATCGCTTCTTTTTTATGCGAATGAATTTGTAAGGCACTCAAAATATAATCCGGAATATAGTCGTCGTATTTCACTTCTAATATCAATGTATTTGGCGGAAAAGCACTAACTAGAGTAATATCGGTATCAAATATATCTGCTGTATCTATTCCCGCTTCTAGATTTCTATCAAATGTTATTCGGACATTACCTTCATTACATGTAAAAACTTCTCTTTGATAATCTACCACTACAGCAGGTGCTAACTGTCTTGTACGTATATGCCAAAACATCTGCTTCGGCATTTCTTTATTTGATTGTAAAAGAAATGTAAGATCATCATTTTCTATAATTTGATAAAATTGTTTTTTAGTTAGTGATAACGATTGTTTGGAAATAGAGTCACTGTACTTTTCTTTACGTTCAAGTTTAATAATACTGTCATCTTTATTATAAATTCGAATTCTATACTTTTGTCGAAATTGAACACCACTTAACTTCTCACTTAACGCTGTATCGTAGATATCATCAAAATAAAGGCTACGAATATGATAACCATCCTTTCCACTATTCACATCGTAGGACATGATTCCTTCTAATCTAGCTTTGAGATAAGTATATTCGTGATAATTAATAAAATACTTAAACTCATGTCGTAGTTTATTCCCTCTGTAGTCCATTTAAACTAGCCTCCTATTGTACTTCTATCCCACCGTATACAGTCCTGCCTAGACTATCTAAAGAGATGTTTCCACAAATAATTCGCTCACCTTCAGCTGTGATTCCAATAACTCTCAAATAATATGTACCTTTAATACCATATTCGAAACTATTATCATCACTAAGAGGAATCGATTTTGTTATCTCAGTAAATTTTCGATCAGCTGAAATTTCAGCATAGTAAGTTAAATCTGTTTGAGAAGTAAAATCTAATACTACTCTATCCACTGTACGATGGTACTCCTCAATATAAGGTGGAAAATATTCAAAATTAATGTTGTCGACTTGAGAAATATTATGAGTTAATTCTGAAATATAAGGTTCTACACCTTCTGCCGGTATCGGCAACTGAATAATTTCTGGCATACTATAAATATAAGGCAATAATTGATCTGTATAATGACTTACTTTTTCAGTAATCCATTCATCTGTTATGATTTTTCTTATATCATTAATTTTATCACGAAGTTTCACTCTATTTTCTTCTTCTTTTAAATAGATCCGAAAAATTTTATTATTCATTAAATACGCATAGCTTTGCCATTCAGAATATTCAAATGCATTGCGGAAATCTTCCGGTAAAAAATACCATGTTTGACTATTTTCCGGGCTATAGAGTAAATAATCAGTGATCGTACTTTCAACATTCCCCATCATTATACTCAGAGAAGCATAAGTCAATAAATTTTCTTCATTAAATAATGAGCTTGAAAAAAGTGTATCACTTGTAATATTTGATTGATTAACACGACTAAGTGTCTCCACTATTTTTCCATGGTTACTTGCTTCTCGAATCCCTAATACTTTTTCAAATATTTCCTCATCATACTCTGGATTATCATTATTCATAATTTCTTTGTGCTTCTCAAAACGAAAATCTTTTGCTCTATATAACACAGCATTTTCACCAAGTCCATGACTTCTCAGAAAATTCTTATTAGGTTGTTCTATTAAAGTATAAATACCTAAATCTTCCCATTTTAAATTACCAGCTTCAGTAGTATCATATACAAAAAGGCGAACAAATTTTGTTCTTAAAGCTACCATATTATCAAGTTGACTCGATATATCCATCCCTAACTTGATTTTCATTCTCGAAGCATCATCATTGTTTTTTATAAGATTAAAAGTATTCATTCCCTCATATAGTCCCGCTCTATCGTATAATTTTATTTGCCACGAACGTGATTGAATCCTATCTGTATTTCCTTTTACAGTTAATTTAGCATTAGCAGTAAACTCTCCAAATCCGAATCCTGTAATAGAGGAAGAGGAATCTTCATCACCTTCAGTAAGAATAACATCGCAATAAGGCTCCAATGCAGTATTATCACTTCCGGTATAATTTTTCAAATAAGAAAAAGAAAAAGTCGTATCCAATTCAGAATCTTTTCCTTCTTGTACTTTTAGGTATAGATGTTCCATTCCATCGTCATACGCATTGTAAACACCTTTATCTTCTTTCAATGCTTTTCCATTTAGTACAGAGGCCTCTGAATTCCAGGTTTTTTCATCATAATACAAACTCTCATCATACAGATAGTCTGTTTTACATCCATATAATATGAAAACTATTGTACAAAGCATCGCTAGCAATAGTCGTTTATTCGACCCCATTATTCGCTACCTCCTTAATGACGTTATTTTCTAAAGTAAACTTTTTCATACCAAATCTTACTAACTTTTTATAGCCGGGTCCTACTTCGCATCGATCAAAAGAAACTTGTTCATGTCCTTCATCATCACTAGCTACTACTTGCCAGTAGTACACGCCATCTTCCAACTCAATGTTTCTAGCCTCCACATAGACTGCTTCCGTCTGTGCAGACCAAACTTGAGACTTTAAAGGCTCATCCGGATTAGTAAAAATCGATATTTCATAAGTTATGATATCATTCTGAAGATCCACCGCATCTTCCCAATTCATTTTAATTATATTTGATTTATTCGTTATATCGTACAAATAAAAAGGCATAGGCGCTTCCAATCTATCGTAATAGGTCTCATAATTATAGGTTAGAATATCTCGAATTCCACGTATTTTACCCATAGTATCGATTAAATTTATTCGTTTTTCATTTTCTAAATATAGTCGATCTATTTCGGAGTTTATGACATATTTTTCATAGATTTCGGCATATTTTTCAACTCGTTCTTCAAGGCTATC
>DVLR01000026.1 GCA_018715425.1 Candidatus Merdenecus merdavium | reverse complement strand
TTACAGGTTTTGTTCTTATTGGGGCAGTATTTGCAGATGTTGTAAATAGAAGGAAAGCAGCATCAGTATAATAGGAATTTTATGCTTATCCAAGCTTAAAATAGTAGATCAGGAAAGAATCTGGTCTCATGGCAAGTAAAAACTATGATACATGAAAAGAAAGGGAGGGTTTTTCGAATGAAAAGAAAAATACTAAGTGCGCTGCTGTGTGCAGTCATGGTTTCAACAATGGTGGTAGGATGTAGTAACGGTGGTCAGGAAGCTTCTGGTAATTCCACAGAAGCAGCAAAAAGTACCCAAAGCAGTGAGGATAGTACACCTACCACAGATGACAAGGATAGTGGGGATAAAAGTGCTAGTGGAGATTTAAAGATTGAATTGGTTGCAAAAGGTTTTCAGCATGATTTTTGGAAAGCTGTAAAACTTGGGGCTGAAAAAGCTGGAGAAGAAAATGGTATAGCAATAAATTTTGTTGGTCCTAAAGATGAAAGTGCCATTGCTGAGCAGGTAGAACAGTTGAATAATGCCATGAATAAAAAACCAAATGCAATTTGTCTTGCAGCTCTTGATACGGAAGCGGTTTTAGGAGCACTTGATAAAGCTAAAACAGATAAAATCCCAATCATAGGATTTGATTCTGGTGTACCAGGCGCAGATTCTATTGCTGCAAATGCTGCTACAGATAACTATGCAGCTGGAGAACTTGCTGCAGAAAAGCTATATGAATTAATCGAAGACAAGGTAACAGATCCAGCAGAAGTTGTACGTATTGGTGTAGTATCTCAAGATGCTACTTCTCAATCAATTGGAGACCGTACTGGAGGATTTATTGACAAAATGGTTAGTTTAATTGGAGAGGATAAAGCTTCTGTAGAAGGACATGATAAATATAATAAAAAAGTAGATGATGCCAAGGTGATCATAGAGGTTGGTATTCCAGCAACGGTGGAAGATGCAGCTTGTGTAACAGTAGCAAATACCTTATTAAATAAGAATGATCTAATCGCTATTTATGGATCTAATGAATTTAGTGCAAAAAATATTGTAACAGCAAATGAAAGTTTACAAAAGCTTGGTCCAGACAAAGTAATTGGTGTTGGATTTGATGCTGGAGCAATCCAATTACAGGCAGTTCGTGATGGTATATTAGCAGGTTCTGTTACACAAGATCCAGTGCAAATTGGATATCAAGCAGTTTCTCTAGCTATTAAAGCGGCTAATGGAGAATCCGTGGAAGATGTGGATACAGGATGTTTATTCTATACAAAAGACAATATGGAAGATGATGATATCGCTCCTTGCCTATATGAATAACATAAGATTTAGGTGTTAAAACATAGCCTGATTCTAATAAATAAAAGGGAATAAGGAGGAAAACATGCTAAAAGGAATTCCGAATATTCTGTCACCAGAATTATTAAAGGTGCTATGTGAAATGGGACATAGCGATAGGATTGTAATAGCAGATGGTAACTTTCCAGCAAATAGTATAGGAAAAGACGGCATTGTTATTCGGTGTGATGGTCATGGAGGCGCAGAGGTATTAGATGCAATACTTAAGGTATTTCCTTTAGATACTTATGTAGAACATCCTGTGAAGCTAATGGAAGTTATGGCTGGTGATCACGTAGAAACACCTATTTGGGATGACTACAAAGATATCATCAAAAATTATGACCCTAGAGGTGCAGATGCAGTTGGAAATATAGAGCGCTTTGCCTTTTATGAAGAGGCAAAAACGGCTTATGCAATTATTTCCACTAGTGAAAAAGCATTGTATGCCAATGTAATGCTACAAAAAGGTGTTATTTAAAGAAATATGAGATGGAGAGAAACTTGTAAAGCGGGTTTCTCTCCATTTACGTGGAGGTATATCAAGTGATGCATGAGCATGTTGTGGTTTTTCTAGTTTAAAAGGATCGAAAGCCATCTTATCTGATTGTATTTACTCAAAAACACTTTAAGAAACATAGGAATAATGTTATAATGAAAGATATCGCTGTTTTTAAACTTTAGAAGAGGAAAGAAAACAATATGAAAAATAAAATCAAAATGAGTGGGCAGCTAATGATCTATATTAAATGGCCGATTTTTTTGACAATGTTACTTGTCATTATGAATGTGTGTATCTATTTTGTATCTGTGAAAGCAGGGTTGATCATGACTATGTTTGTGGGAGTATATTTATTGATTACTCTCATCTTGTATTTTTATAATAGGCCACTGATTATGAATGAACTCATCTCTTTTGCAACGCAATACGGGCAGATCCAAAAGACTTTGCTTAAACAGTTTGAGATCCCCTATGGGCTTTTGGACACCGATGGTAAAATTATGTGGATGAACAAAGAGTTTCAACATGTCACTGGGAAAGATAAGAATTATCGAAAGTCTATTACCAGTATTTTTGAACGTGTTACAAAAGAAAAATTACCAGTGAAAGAGACGCAGTCCAATATTCATGTTAGTTATAATGAACGGGATTATCGAATCAGTCTTCAAAAGGTATCCTTAGATAATATTGCAGAATCAGTAAATATTCTTGATATTCCTCCAGAAAGAGAGTATCTTATTGCCGTTTATCTATTTGATGAAACCGAACTTCGTAATTATGAAAGGGAAAATATAGGTCAAAAATTAGTCACAGGACTTATCTATATTGATAATTACGATGAGGCACTAGAAAGTATTGAAGAAGTTAGAAGATCTCTTTTAATGGCTTTAATCGATCGTAAAATCAACAAATATATTAGTAATGCAGATGGAATCGTGAAGAAGTTAGAAAAGGATAAGTACTTTATCATCTTTAAACAAAAGTATTTAAATACCTTCAAAGAGAATAAGTTTTCCTTATTAGAAGATGTTAAGACTGTTAACATTGGTAATGAAATGTCGGTTACCTTAAGTATTGGAATTGGCTTAGGTCATGGATCCTATCAGCAAAACTACGAATATTCTAGAGCAGCTATAGATTTAGCCCTTGGCCGTGGTGGCGATCAGGCAGTGATCAAAGACAATGAAAAGATCACTTACTATGGTGGTAAATCTCAACATATGGAGAAAAATACAAGAGTTAAAGCAAGAGTCAAAGCTCACGCTCTTAGAGAATTATTAGAGACCAAAGAAAAGGTAATCGTTATGGGTCATCAAATTCAAGATGTAGATGCCTTTGGTGCAGCAGTAGGTATTCACTGTGCTGCAAGGGCTCTTGATAAGAAAGCTCATATCTTAATTAATGAGGTTACTACTTCGGTGGCATCTTTAATGGATTATTTTGTGGATAATCCCGATTATGAAAAGAATATGTTCATTAAAAATCCAGAAGCAATGGATATTGTAGATGAAAAAACAGCGGTTATTGTAGTAGACACAAATAGACCAAGCTTAACGGAGTGCGAAGAACTTCTTAGTATGACCAATACCATTGTAGTGTTGGATCATCATAGAAGAGGTAGTGAAGTTATAGAAAATGCAGTATTATCTTATATTGAGCCTTATGCATCTTCTACTTGTGAAATGGTTGCAGAAGTATTGCAGTACTTTTCGGATAATATTCGTATCAGAAGTGTAGAGGCAGATTGTATCTATGCCGGCATTATTGTAGATACCAATAACTTTATGACAAAAGCGGGTGTGAGGACTTTTGAAGCTGCAGCGTTTCTAAGAAGATCAGGTGCTGATATCACGAGAGTTCGAAAGCTATTTCGTAATGATATGGTGGATTATAAAGCCAGAGCAGAGGCTATTAAAAATGCAGAGATCTATAAAAATGCATATGCAATTACTATTTGTCCTAGTGAGGGAATAAAAAATCCCACTGTGGTAGGAGCTCAGGCTTCCAATGAGCTTTTAAATATTTTGGGCGTTAAGGCATCTTTTGTCATTACCGAGTATAATGGAAAAATGTATATCAGTGCCAGGTCCATTGATGAAGTTAATGTGCAGATTATAATGGAACGCATGGGTGGCGGTGGTCATATGAACATAGCAGGAGCCCAATTAGAAGGCAAGGATGTTGAAGAAACTAAGAAATTTATTAAGCATATTTTAGATAAGATGTTAGAGGATGGTGACATATAATGAAAGTTATTTTAATTGAAGACGTGAAATCATTAGGAAAAAAGGGAGATTTGGTAGAGATCAACGAAGGCTATGCTAGAAACTTTATTTTAAAAAAGAACTTAGGGTTAGAAGCCACCAATAAAAATTTAAATGATTTAAAGCTTAAAAAAGCCAATGAAGATAGAATTGCTCAGGAAATTCTAGATGAAGCGAAAGAAATGAGAAAAGACTTAGAAACAAAAGAGGTTTTTGTTTCTATTAAAGTAGGTGAGGGTGGTAAAATATTTGGTTCTATTTCTACCAAGGAGATAGCAGAAGAGCTAACAAAACAAACGGGTCTCATTGTTGAGAAAAAGAAAATGCAGTTAGCAAGCCCAATAAAAACCCTTGGTACCCATGAAGTAACCGTAAAGCTTCATCCAAAGGTGAATGCAAAACTAAAAGTAACGGTAAAAGAGGCCTAGGAGGATACCATGGAAGAAGCACTCATTAAAAGAGTACTGCCACACAGTATAGAGGCTGAACAAGCAGTGATTGGTTCCATGTTGATGGATAAAGATGCTATCATTGCTGCATCTGAAATGATAAGCAGCGATGATTTTTATCAGTCACAATATGGCGTTTTATTTGATTCTATGGTAGAGCTTTATAATGAGGGAAAACCAGTTGATCTGATTACCTTACAAGATCGATTAAAAGAAAAAGATGTTCCACCAGAAATAAGTAGCTTAGAATTTGTTAGGGATCTCCTAAGTTCGGTACCTACCTCTGCCAATGTGAAGTATTATGCTGGTATTGTCAGTGAAAAGTCCATGTTACGCAGACTGATTAAAACAAATGAAGAGATTTCCAACAGTTGTTACCTTGGAAAAGAACCCCTAGAGGAAATCTTAGGAGAAACAGAGAAAAAGATCTTTCAACTTTTACAAAGACGAAGCGGTAATGATTATGTACCAATAAAAGATGTGGTTTTAAATGCTTTAGATAAAATCGAAATGTCTTCTAAAAATAAAGGTGTTGTTACAGGTATTCCCACGGGATTTATCGATTTGGATTACAAGATGTCTGGATTTCAGCCTTCTGACTTAATTCTAATCGCTGCTCGTCCCTCTATGGGTAAGACTGCCTTTGTCTTAAATATTGCACAGCATATGGCTTTTAAGTCTGGTGTGACTGCAGCTATTTTTAGCTTAGAGATGTCTAAGGAGCAGCTTGTTAATCGTCTGCTTTCCCTAGAGTCAAACGTAGATTCTCAAAACATTAGAACTGGTAATTTATCTGATGATGAATGGTCTAAGCTGATCGAAGGGGCTGGAACCATTGGAAGATCAAAATTGATTATTGATGATACTCCAGGTATTTCGATTTCAGAATTGCGTTCCAAATGTCGAAAGTATAAGTTAGAACATGACTTGGGGATTGTTATTATTGACTATTTACAGCTGATGACAGGAAGTGGTAAGACGGAATCAAGGCAACAAGAGATCTCCGACATATCAAGGTCTTTAAAAAGCCTTGCAAGGGAGCTAAATGTTCCCGTGGTAGCACTTTCACAGTTGAGCCGTGCGGTAGAACAAAGGCCTGATAAACGGCCTATGATGTCCGACCTTAGAGAGTCAGGAGCCATCGAGCAGGATGCCGATGTGATTATGTTTATCTACCGTGATGATTACTACAATAAAGATTCTGAAAATAAAGGGATTGCGGAGATTATTATCGCCAAGCAAAGGAATGGTCCAATCGGTACGGTCAACTTGGTATGGATGCCAAATTATACTAGATTTGCTAATGCTAAGAATGATTAAGATCATCTTTTCATATGATGTGAATGGCTGAATAATAAGAACATAATAACAAAATATTGCTTCGTCATAAAAAACTCCTTTATCATAAAAAAATACCCCTTTATGATAAAAAAAGATTGCATTCATACAAGATTGTGTTATAATAAAAGAAATTGGTAAAATATTACAATTAAGAAACGACTTGAAAGCCTATTTCATTCGTTTCACCGTTTACCATCAACTATAAAATTGGAGGGGTAAGTATGAACGGCACTCGATATATGATTTCAGATACGGCGAAGCAGGTAGAGGTAGAAGCACATGTTTTAAGATACTGGGAAGAGGAATTAGATCTACCAATAGCCAGAAATGAAATGGGCCACAGATACTACACCGGAGAAAATATTCAGTTATTTAAGAATATAAAAGAACTAAAAGAGCGAGGATTTCAGCTAAAAGCAATTAAAATGTTGTTGCCAGACATCGAAAATCAGGAAGTTAGGTCTATGGATAACATTATTCATTTAAGGGACGAGCTTAACAGACGAGTCATAACGGAAGAACATAAAGGTGAGCCAATCACTTTAATAAGTCAAGAAGAGGAAGAGGAAGAAACCAACCTTGTAGCGAAAGAAGACTTTGAGTTACAGGAAGTTGAAGATAATAAGATGCAACAGTTTGAAATGATCCTAGCGAATATTATCAAACAGGCCATGAAAGAAAACAATCAAGAACTTGGAAAAGAGCTAGGGCAACACGTAGGAGACCGTGTAATTAAAGAAATGGATTATCTTGTTCGAAACAGAGAAGAAAAAGAAGAAGAGCGTTTTAAGAAGTTGGATGAGACCATTAGAACTCTTCAAATGTCTAGGCGACAAATAGCGGCATCAAGACCGAAAGTAAAGAAACCAAAAAAGATAAAAACCAAAAGGTTTGGATTTTTAAAGAAGAAACATTTAAATCCAGCTGAGGAATAATTTTTCTAGAAAGAATTAAAAAAGTCTACCACATCTGATGAGCAGATGTGGTAGACTTTTTTATGTTTATGATTATTCAGCGCTAATAGCACCGGTTGGACATGTAGATTCACAAGAACCACAGTCGATACAAGTATCAGCGTCGATTACGTATTTTCCGTCTCCTTCGCTAATAGCACCTGTTGGGCAATCTCCTTCGCAAGATCCACAGCTAATACATTCATCACTAATTACGTATGCCATTTTAACTTCCTCCTTAATACCATTCAAAATTTAATTTTTAGACTCATTAATATTTTAATACAAAAGAACACATTATACAAGCTATTTTACTGTTTTTTTCTGTACTTTATTCCATCCAATATGATGTTTTTACATCGAATAGCCTCATCTTTATCCACATCTTGAACATCTTTTAATGGGTAAGGGATGCCTAACTTGTCATATTTACTTTTTCCCATAGAATGATAAGGCAAAACATCCAGTGCTTTTACATTGTGCAATCCACCAATATAGTAACCTAATTCTTTTAAGTATGTTTCATTATCTGTAATTCCAGGGACAATGACGTGGCGAATCCATACTGGGATTCCTTTCTCTTCTAAAAATTTTGAAAAGAATAAGATAGGATCAATTTTTTGACCTGTGAGCTTGATGTGCTCATGGGGATTGATATGTTTTAAATCAAGCAAAACCAGATCTGTCACCTGAGCAAGTGTATGAAACTTTTCTAGGGTTTCAGGTTTGTCCTTGGAAAAGTTAAAACCTGAGGTATCTAAACAAGTATGGATATTCAGTGATTTTGCTTTTGTAAATAATTCAATTAAAAAATCGATCTGCATTAAGGGTTCGCCGCCTGTAACCGTGAGTCCACCTGATTTATAATAGGTTTCATTCTTTTTATATTCAGATAGTAATTCATCAGCAGTTACTTTGCGGCCATCGCCAATTTTCCATGTATCAGGGTTGTGACAAAAAAGACAACGTAGGGGACAACCCTGAAAAAATACTACAAATCGGATGCCTGGTCCATCTACGGTACCAAAGCTTTCTGTAGAGTGTATATAGCCTTCCATAATCAGTCCCCTCCTTTTTTCTTAGTTATTCTAGAATATTGTTAAAGAGCATGATGAAAGGTTCTTGAAATCACTTCGTCTTGTTGCTCTTTTGAAAGTTTAATAAAATTAACAGCGTAGCCAGACACACGCACCGTTAGCTGTGGATAATTTTCTGGATGAGCTTGGGCATCTAAAAGAGTTTCTCTAGAGAAAACATTTACATTTAAATGGTGTCCACCCTTTTTACTATAGCTATCCAAAAGTGTTACTAGATTATTTATTTGCATTTCATTTGCTTTCATGATATTGTCCTCCTATTATTTATCATATAAGGGTAAAAGATCTTTTAACCCTAGATTCCTGTAGATTACTTCTTTTGATTAATCTTCGTTTTCAGTGTCTAAACCTTCCAATAGATTTGGTATATTACAAGCAGAATCCCCTACACTGCAAAGATCATTCATATCAAGGTCTAAGTCCCCTATAAATATTTCATCATCTTTTCCAAGAGCACCTGGAATGATAGAGAAGGTGTTAGATATTCCGTCTTTAGCATCCTCGAATGGTAATTTAGAAACAGATGATAAGGATGCAATAGCGCCCTTAGAATCTCTTCCATGCATAGGATTTGCACCAGGAGCAAAAGCTACACCAGCTTTTCTTCCATCTGGAGTTGAACCAGTGTTTTTTCCATAAACCACGTTAGAGGTAATGGTTAAGATAGAAGTTGTTGGAATACTTCCTCTATAGGTGTGGTTTCCACGGATATATTGCATAAAAGTATGAACCAATTGGTTTGCAAGGTCGTCGACACGATCATCGTCATTTCCGTATTTAGGAAAATCACCTTCTACTTCATAATCAACAACAATGCCATCCTCATCGCGGATTGTTCTTACTTTTGCATATTTAATTGCTGATAAAGAGTCTGCTACAACAGAAAGGCCTGCGATACCAGTAGCGAACCATCTGGTTACTTCTTTGTCGTGAAGAGCCATTTGAAGCCTTTCATAAGAATATTTATCATGCATGTAGTGGATAATATTTAGGGTATTTACATAAACACCTGCCAACCACTTCATCATATCCTTATAGCGATCCATGACTTCATCGTAGTCGAGGTATTCGCTAGTAATCGGTCTATACTTAGGACCTACTTGCTGTTTTGATTTTTCATCTACACCGCCATTAATAGCATATAAAAGACACTTAGCTAAGTTTGCTCTCGCTCCGAAAAACTGCATTTCTTTACCGATCCTCATGGAGGATACACAACAAGCAATAGCGTAGTCATCACCAGAAGAAACTCTCATCAAATCATCATTTTCATATTGAATAGCAGAAGATTCAATAGAGGTTTTAGCACAGAATCTTTTAAAGTTTTCTGGGAGTTTTGTGGACCAAAGTACGGTTAAGTTAGGTTCTGGTGATGTTCCCAAATTCTTAAGAGTATGAAGATAACGGAAGGACATCTTGGTAACTAGGGGTCTTCCATCGACACCAACTCCACCAATGGATTCTGTAACCCAAGTTGGATCGCCAGAAAATAATGAATTGTATTCTGGGGTACGAGCAAATTTTACTAATCGTAATTTCATAATAAAATGATCTACAAATTTTTGAATCTCTTTCTCAGTAAATGTACCCTCCTTTAAATCTCTTTCAGCATAAATGTCGATGAAAGTAGAAGTTCTCCCAAGGGACATTGCAGCACCATTTTGCTCTTTCACTGATGCAAGATATGCAAAGTAAACCCATTGAATGGCTTCTTTTACGTTTGTGGCAGGGACAGAAATATCATAACCATACAACTGTGCCATTTTTTTAAGATCTTCTAAAGCTCTAAGTTGTTCTGATAATTCTTCTCTTTCTCTAATTACATCGGAATACATGATGGTACGAGTATTATTTTTTTGTTCTTTTTTATCTTCGATAAGTCGATCTACACCGTATAGAGCAACACGCCTATAATCTCCAATAATTCTTCCACGTCCGTAAGCATCTGGAAGTCCCGTGATAATGTGATTTGATCGGCAGGCACGCATTTCTGGTGTGTATGCATCAAAGACTCCTGCGTTATGAGTTTTTCTATGTGTTGTAAAAAAGTCTACGATTTCTTCGTCCACCTCATAACCATTATCCTGGCAAGCTTTCATAGCCATACGGATACCGCCGTAAGGTTGTAAGGATCTCTTAAATGGTTTATCTGTTTGAAAACCAACAATGGTTTCTTTTTCTTTATCTAGATAGCCAGGTCCATGAGATGTCATATTGGAAATAATACGGGTATCCATATCAAGGACGCCTCCAGCTGCGCGTTCCTGTTTTGTAAGCTCAAGTACTTGATCCCATAAATCAGTGGTATTCTTTGTTGGTTTTTCTAAAAATGAATCATCTCCAGTATAAAGTGTAAAGTTGCATTGAATAAAGTCTCTTACATTGACTTCATTTTCCCAAGTGCCGCTGTTAAAACTTCTCCATTCTGACTTCATGTTTGTTTTCCTCCTAAAGTAGTCTATGATAATTGAAAAAATATATATTTTGTGATTACAATTGTATTATAATCGTATACTGTATACACGTCAATATTTATTTCGTAAATGGGAAACATTATCAATTTCTAAAATTTGAATAGAATATCAAGTGGTTTCTTAGTTCTTGCGTACTTGGACAAAAAGGTTTATAATATATTAGAAATGAAAAATATTTGGTTTTATATATAAAGGAGGTATGATTATGACTCTAGCGACTAAAGATATGGTTATTGCAGATTTAGTGCAAATGGATGCTGGACTTATTCCTGTTCTTATGAATGCTGGTATGCATTGTATCGGTTGTCCATCAGCTCAAGCAGAGACTTTAGAAGAGGCGGCTATGGTTCATGGAATCGAAATTGATCTACTTATGGCAAAGATTAATGCATTTATAGAATCAAGACAGTAATGTGAACTCAGTGTCAAACATACAATATAAAATGGCTAATACTTTCATATGAAAGTATTAGCCATGAAATAGTCCTAGCCTTTTAGGTTTAGGACTATTTGATTGTAAAAAGATATTCATATTTTAGCCTTTTATTTACCAGATTTAGATAACTGCTAAATGTTGAATGGCTTGTTGATGAATCACAGTTATAAAATGTTCCCTTAGATAGGATTCTGTTGCATTTGTGTAAGTAGAAACATTACCATATTCTGAAAGGATATTACAAATCTTATTAAATTCCTCTGGAGAATGATTAGATTTACTAATAACAAGCATATAATCGCCTGTTTTATCATCTTTATAGAGGGAGTTATATCCTTCATAAAACTCTCTTAACACCTGGGATACCATAATGACTGAATCAAGAGAATGGAAGGTATATAGTCTAGTGTAATTATTTAACACCTCTTTTGTATCCTTCTTATTCTTTGTTTCCTGAGAGGATTCTAATTCTTTGCTAAGCTCTCCAGCTTTTGTTTCATATAATTTTTTAAAGAGACCTAAAATATCATCGGCACCTTCTATAATAGGAGATGAGTCATCTCCAGAGTCCTCTGGAACAGTAGGGGCAAATTTAGAAAATCTTGTATCTAGTTCTTCTGGATCATCCACTTTTGTGATGATTAATATAATGCAGTCTGGAGACAATGGAATGGCTTCTATCATGAGAGGAATATTGTCCGCCTCGAAACCAAACTCAAAAGCGGCTTGTTGCATCATATCGCGAAACAAAGACTTTGCTTTATCTGTTCCATATGCAAGCTCACTTAGTTTTAGTTCTCTATCTGCTAAATCTTCTCTGGTAAGAGTACAGCGAATTTGATTATCATTTATTTTCTCAATCTTCATATTATCACATCCTTACTTAGATAATGAAAAGTTCTAAAGATTCTCCTATAAATAAGTTAAGGAGAATTACCTTATTTATATTATATACTAATTCCAACAGATATGTAAAGTAAATGCATGATACTTTACAAGTAAATCATAGTATATACAATATTTAAGGTTACGTCAAGCGACTAGTTTCTACAATTAAATAAATATTAAGAATAAAAAATGTATATTATTTACTATTTAGCTACGTAGAAGGAATCTGGTACGATGGTTCACATTTTGACTCAATTTCCTAAAGTTTTTATTGAAATTATGCAACAAATTGTATATAATGAAACTGGAGAGTGGGTGTGGATAACTTCCCATAAGAAAGGAAGTGAAGTCCAAGTTAAAAATAAAAGTAAAAGTTAAAGATTAATATTAATATATTCTGATTCTTACATTCTGTGAGAATCCAAGGTTTACTTGGAAAAACTTATTCATTATACCAAGTAATCGTCTAGTTGACCTATGAAATCATGTTATAGGATGAAGTATAGTAAAACATGATATGAATGCATGATATAGTTTATGATCAAATAGGTTCCACTATTAGCATATTTTAAAGTTCTATATAAATATGTTCATTTTAATCCCAAACGTTAAAAAAAAAATAAAAATATGATAAGCCTATTTAGTATAGCCAATAGGAAGTTATACATACTAACTCTCTTAAATTTAGTTGGTTTAGTTTCATCTATCATTTATATCACGAGTATCCTTATGGCAGGGAGAAACTATGCCAAAAGTAAATGCTGCTGGAGGTACATGTATGGACGAAGAAAGAAGGAAAAAGCTTTTAAAAGAATTAATCGCATATGATGAAGTCGGCGTTAAATTTCGATTAAATGGAAAAAGCAGCGATATTGATACCATTATAAATGCTTGTTCCATTGAAGAAGAGAATCATTATATGCGAGATTATATTGGAAATAAAAAGGGGG
>DVLR01000264.1 GCA_018715425.1 Candidatus Merdenecus merdavium | reverse complement strand
AGCTTTGACCAATTGAAGTTCTAAGTCTAGAAGAGTCCAGTAAGGTACCTGTTCCAAGAACTTGTGTACTAGGTAAGCCTGAAAACTTACCTACTGCATAGGTAAGAATATCCACTGGATTAGCAACCACCAAATATACTGCTTCAGGAGCGTACTTCATAAGCTCAGGTACAATACCTTTTGTAATCTGTACGTTTGTCTGTACTAGCTCAATGCGTGTTTGACCTGGTTTACGGCCAATACCTGCTGTTAAAACAATAATGTCTGATCCTGCAACATCAGAATACTCTCCATCATAGATATTTACGTATTCTGTAAACGGTGTTCCCTGAAAAATATCCATTGCTTCACCACGTGCCTTTTCTTTAGCCACGTCTACAATCACAATTTCACTAGCCATTCCATCTAAAGTTAAAGCAAATGCAATCGAAGCACCAACGTTACCTGCACCAATAATCGATATTTTTTTTCCTGTTTTTATCATTATGCTTTCCTCCTGCGCGTTTTCGTTAAATTATTCACAAGTATTTTTCCAATATACTATCAATTTTAAATCTATTACAAAATAAAGTCAATATTAAAATTACACAGAACTGGCACAAGATTTTCTACAAATCTGTGAAAAGACGTAACATTTTCAATGACACCATGTATATGGTAGGAATACGTGAGAAGCCTTATACTCTCACGTATTTACAGAATTCATACTCTAAATCAAAATAAGTCTGTTCTTCACTCATCTCTATTAATTTCCATTCCTTACTCTCTTCCAAATTTGGAAAATACGTATCTGCATCAAAGGATTTTCTCATTCTAGTTACGTATGCCGTATCACAATAAGGCAATAATAACCTATAAATTTTCTCTCCACCGATGACATATACCTCTTCAGATCGATAACTTTTTAACAGATTTAGCAACTCTTCCAAGCTGTGAGCAATTATGCCATTTTTTACTTGGTAGCTGGCATTATTGGTTAAGATGATATTCGTTCGATCTTTTAGAGGTTCTTTATTAGGAAAGCTTTCTAGCGTTTTTCTTCCCATCACTACAACCTTCCCCGTTGTTTGAGCTCTAAAGTTTTTCATATCAGCAGGTATATGAATCAATAATTTATTATGATGACCAATGGCCCAGTTTTCATCTACATTTACGATTACATTCATAAAAATTTGCCCTCTTTCTTGTTTCCTTGTTATTTTGTTGTAGTTTTCTTCATCATATCATATCTTCTATACAGCAATGGGAATCCCTTTAATTTGAGGTCCTGTTTCATAATTTTCTACATGAAGATCGTCAGTAGTAAATTCGTAGAAATCTTTTATATGAGGATTAAGCCAAACCTTAGGGGCTGGAAACGTCGGTCTTTGAATCAACTCTTCAATGATACTAATATGCCTGTCATAAATATGGGCATCTGCAATGACATGAACAAACTCTCCTACCTTCATATCTGAAACTTGAGCAAACATATGCAGTAATAAGGCATACTGTGCTACATTCCAATTATTTGCTGCTAAAACATCCTGAGACCGTTGATTTAAGATACCATTTAGTATGAGTTGATCCGTATCTTTTTCTTTGGTTACATTAAAAGTCATACTATATGCACATGGATATAAATTCATTTCGGATAAATCTTGATGTACATAAAGATTGGTCATGATTCTTCTACTATAAGGATGATTCTTTAAATCAAAAAGTACACGATCTACCTGATCCATCATCCCCTCTTTATATTGATGTTTAACTCCTAATTGGTATCCGTAGGCTTTTCCTATGGATCCATCTTCATTGGCCCAACTATCCCAGATATGGCTATTTAAATCTTTAATATTACTAGATTTTTTTTGCCAGATCCATAAAAGCTCATCTAATGCGCTCTTTAAAGCGGTTCTTCTTAATGTGATGGCTGGAAATTCTTTAGATAAATCGTAACGATTTACTACTCCAAATTTCTTAATTGTATAAGCAGAACTTCCATCTTCCCATTTAGGCCTAACCTTTTCCCCTTCTGTGCTAATTCCATTTTCTATAATATCTTTACACATATTAATAAATACAGTGTCTGCATAGCTCATATTCTTAACCTCTCTTTGCAATATAATCCTGTTCCCCTATATGATGATACCAGGGTCAAAAGGTCATGTTTGTTCAAATAAGCATGAACATACATAGATTTGAAATCTTACCTCCTATTATAATATAAACTATATTTTTAATCAATGAGGGTAGCAGATCCGTCAAACATTTTCTTTTTTACTTTCTCTCGCAATAAAATGATTTGCTTGATTTATGAGAAGGAGTTACTGATAGAATCACTCTTCCTCATCTAATGAATTGACTTGTGTAAGATGTATGATTATAATTTGAACTATGAAAAACAATTTTGATGATGATAAAAGGTACTTTTCTTTATCATCATCTATCATGGAGGTGATACGATGAATGGTATCTGTACTTGCGGTAAATCCTTATGCACTAGTAGAATCCCGCTTTTTTCCAACCTGCCCATAGAGATTCAAAAAGAAGTTGTTTCAAAAGCAATTCATAGTGATAAGAATAAAAATGAGTTTTTAATCAAGGAATCCGATGACATTACTTCTATCCGGATTATTCGAGAAGGACGAGTAAAGATCAATCGTTATGATAAAAACGGGAAGGAATTTATACTAGATATTCTTACTGATGGAGAGACGATAGGAGAGGATTTGTTTTTTGAGTCATCCAAAAGTCCTTATAATGCCATTTGCATCACCGATGTAAAGCTATGTGAAATCAGTAAACAAACCCTTTTAAACCTCATTGCTAGCGAACCTAATGTAGCTTGGAATATGATTAAGCATCTCAGTACGAAACTACGCCATACAAATAACTTGCTTGAGATTTTACAAGAAAATGATGCTCTATCTAGGATTGCAAAGTTTCTATTGGAAAGAAGTGGACGGATCCCTAATGAAGAAATCAGTCTTACTATTGACGATGTGGCTGCTAGTGTAAATTTAAGAAAGGAAACGGTAAGCAGAAAGTTCACTGAGCTGCAAAATGATCATTATATTAAAAGGCTAGGCCAAAAAAGAATAAAAATAATTGACTTGGAAGGGTTAAAAGAATTACTTTAACTTTTATTTTATAAGTTGATTGAAATCAATGTTTCTTTCCTCCTTATCCTATAAACTTTAATCAAGACAACGGTTAATGCTTATAAGATGAGGAGGTCTTTTATGATTACAAAAAATATGTCCATTGGAGATGCCATTAAACAAAATCCAGAGATTATACAGATTCTTTCAGAAGAAAATATTGATTTCTGCTGTGGTGGAAATAGAGTTTTAAAAGATGTTTTAGATGAAAAAAAGTTAGATGTAGATTCTTTTATTGATCTTTTAAATCGCCAGCCTAAGAAACAATATAGCAATATGGAGGATGCTATTCATTTAAACAGAGAGGATTTGATCGATTATATTATAAAAACCCATCACATGACAGAGTTAAATATGATAGAGGAAATCGACAAGAACCTTCAAAAATTGATCCATGTTCATTATCAACATCACGGACAGGAGTTATCCCATATTTATGAGGTATTTATGACGATGAAATCCCATCTGATCCCTCACTTTGCCAAAGAAGAGAAATCTGATTTCCCGGACTTTCTCTCAAAAGGATATGCTGACTTTGATGAGTTAAAGGCTGAACACGAACAAGTAGGTGAGCTCTTGAAAACATTAGAAAGAAAAACAAATGATTATACTCCACCAAGTGATGGATGCCTCACGTATAAACGTACCTTTCAACTGTTAAAAGAGCTACAAGATGATATTCATCAGCATATCTTTTTAGAAAACAGCGTACTCTTTTTAAAATAACTGATCATTAGGAGGTAAATATGAAACGTTCAAATATCTTAAAAAACATAATACAACAGTTACATGATGGCGAATCTGTGGACCAAGTAAAAGATGAATTTAAACATCATTTTAAAGATGTCTCTGCTGCTGAAATAGCAGCTGCAGAGCAAGAATTGGTTCAAGATGGATTTACTGTGGAAGAAATACAAACTCTATGCGATGTGCATGCAACTTTATTTGAAGATAGTGTAACTCCTGTTGCAGAACCTGAGGAACTAGGACATCCACTTCAAGTATTTAAAGAAGAAAACCAAGGTATTTTAGATTTTCTAGATCACCAATTCAACATTGTTTTTAAAAAATATTTAGAGCAACCACAAAACCAACAAGAGCATCTTAAATTAGCTATCCATGAGCTCCTTAAAATTGATAAACACTACACCAGAAAAGAAAACTTAATGTTCCCTTATCTTGAAAAGGCTGGTATTACTACTCCACCTAAGGTTATGTGGGGTGTGGACGATGAAATTAGAGAGCTTTTGAAAAAAAGTTATACATCTGTTTCTGACGGTAATGTAAAATCCGCCAAAAAACAGATTGAAAAAGCTATAAAAAAAATAGTATCCATGGTGACGAAAGAAAATGAAATTCTAGCCCCCCTCTTAGTCAAACATATTACTGAAGAAGAGTGGAAGGTAATCGCTCAAGAAAGTGTTCATATCGGTTATGTATTTACAGGAAATAGAGAAAATGCAAGTCCTTCTGATGCCATGGCTTGGGTCAAAAAAGGATCTGCTAACATGGAACCTAGAAATGATGCTCCCATTCAGCTACCAAGTGGATTTTTCCAACAAAAAGAATTAACTATGCTTTTAAATACCCTACCTTGTGATATCACTTTTGTTGGTACAGATGATAAAGTTCATTTCTTTAGCGAACAAAAAGAAAGAGTCTTTCCTAGAACAAGAACCATTATAGGAAGAGATGTGGCTGACTGCCATCCCCCTAAAAGCATTGATGTAGTAAACGGAATTATCCAATCCTTTAAAAATGGCGAAAAAGACTCTGAGACTTTCTGGATCCAAATGGGTGATAAATTTATTTTGATCCGCTATTTCGCAGTAAGAGATGAAGAAGGTAAATATCTTGGAGTATTGGAAGTAACAGAAGATATTGCACCACTTCGTAAATTAGAAGGAGAAAAGCGGTTATTATCCGATACGAAATAATGTAAGGAAATTCCTATCCCTCACCTCTCATAAAATATAGAACAAAAAGACTTGTCATCTAGTATTAAAAACTATATAATAGACGTGAGGTGATAAAATGACAATAGATACCAACGATATGCTAAACAGTATATTAGAAAGCTTTTCAAGAATAGATCATATTAAGTCTGAAGATATACCGAATATAGAATTGTATATGGATCAGATTACAACATTTATGGATGCTCAATTACAAGCATCAAAAAGATATCCAGATGATAAAATTTTAACCAAAACCATGATTAACAATTATACGAAGAGCTCTCTTCTTCCTCCACCAGAAAAGAAGAAATATTCAAAAGAGCATATTTTATTATTAATTTTTATTTATTATTTTAAAAGCATTTTATCTATCAAAGATATTCAAATGCTCTTAGATCCCATTGTAGACAAATACTTTAAAGGAAAAGAAAAACTGGACTTAGAAGGTATCTACAACGAAGTATTCAGTATGGAAAAGGAACAAGTAGAACATTTAAAAGAAGATATTATTTTAAAGTATAAACTTTCACAAACAACATTTTCAGAATCCAACGATAAAGAGAAAGAGTTTTTACACCTCTTCTCCTTTATTTGCCTCTTAAGTTTTGATGTCTATTTAAAAAAACAACTCATCGAAACATTACTTGATCAACTTCCCGAAAATGGAAAGTAATTTTGAATATAAATACTTCAGATAGAGGAAAAGCAAAGAGTTTGACTCTAAGCTCTTCCTCTACTTCTTTTGATGTTCTACCTCTTTAAATCTTAATCTTTCTTATTTTACCTGCAAGGATTCTACAAGCAATATCTCCTTTGTTATCACCATATCTCATACCTCCATATTCATTCCTACTTTTATAAAACGGAACATGCGATCCGCTGCACTTAGAAAGAGCTCATCTGCATGATCCATGGCCGTCTCCATACTCATAACCGAATTTACGGTAGGAATAGCAGATATAATTCCATGATCAAAAATATCAGAAGCTCCTTGTCCCATACTACCTACAATAGCAACTGCTGGAATACTCTTTCTTTTACATGCATTTCCTACACCGTACAGTACCTTTCCATAAACAGACTGCCAATCCAATCGTCCCTCTCCTGTTACTACTAAATCAACACCTTCCAAAAGGTCTTCAAAGTGGATTAACTCTAATACCGTTTTAATTCCTGATTGAATTATGGCATTGGTAAAAGCCAAAAATGGAACGGCGAATCCTCCTGCTGCCCCAGCACCTTCTAATCCCACGATGGATTTATGGCAAGTTTTCTCTATTAAATTTCCATAATGAATCATCCCTTTTTCTAGAAGATCTAATTGTTCTTTCGTTCCACCTTTTTGTTCCCCATATACATAGGTGGCTCCTTTCTCCCCATAAAGTGGATTATCCACATCACACATAAGGATGATCTGGCTATTCTCTAAATGAGGATTTATACGACTTAGATCAATTTTAGCAACCTTACCTAAGTTCTCTCCAATTGGCTCTAATTCTTCTCCTTTTTCATTTAGAAATCCAATTCCTAAAGCATTGGCAGCTCCCATTCCTCCATCATTTGTAGCACTTCCCCCTAAAGTTAAGTAAATCTTAGTGTACCCTTGATTTAATACATGGCAGATTAATTCTCCAGCTCCATAAGAGCTGGTTTTTAGAGGATTTCTCATTTTCTCAGATAATAGGGGAAGCCCAGAAGACTCTGCCATTTCAATAATCGCCGTATCTTTATCCACAACTCCATACTTTGCTGATACTACAGTTCCCCTTGGTCCCCTTACCTCTTTATACTTACAACTACCACTTAAAGCCTCCACAATTGCATCAATGGTGCCTTCTCCCCCATCTGCCATAGGAACCTTCCTTATTTCACAACCTGGAAAATGCTGGTTTGCAGCGATACTTAATAATTCTATCACTCTTTTTGATGTCATAGATCCTTTGAAAGAATCTGGTGCAAATAAAAACTTCATCAAACAACCTCCCATACCTTTCTTAGTTTTATTGTATCAATCATAAATGATTCATACAACGTCCATCGATACAAGAAAGAGCTGATATTTTGTGCTTTAGAACAAAATACCAGCTCTTTCTTGTATCTCTTAAGTCTCTATTGTTTGACATCTATGATTCCATGTTTTACTTCCTGTTTTCTTGAAGATAAAAATACAAGTACTCCATATACTCTCTATCTCTTCCATTTTGGATAGGATTCATATGAAAAAACTTTTTTATTTTATCCAATCGAAAACTTAATGTATTCTTATGTATAAAAAGAGATTCACTTGTAGACACCAGATTATAATTATGGTCCATTAAACTGCCAATGGTTTCTATATATTGATCTTGAAACTCTAGATCCATTTTTTCAACAATGGCGGAAAAAATTTGGTGGTATTCCTTCATTGGAATTAAGTGTTTCATATAGGAATCACTATGCTCACGAAAATAAAGGATTTGGTGGATATCTGGAAATTGTCTTTGTAAAAAGAAACAGTGCTCAAGAGATGCCCCATAATATTCCCATCTATTTTGACCTACTCCCACATAGTAGGACAACTTTCCAAGAATATGAGGAAACATATCCTCTAACAGCTTCTGTTGTTCATGAATATACTCTTCTATATAGGACTGTTCATATATCATTTGATCTTTGGGGATGTCATCTAGAGCTTTAAAAATAACGATCCTACCTTCTCCGACATGTTCAATGATATCTTGAGATCTATGTAAGTCACTTCTCCTAATCTCCTGAACAAGTTTCTCATGAGCAATCCCCATTGGATACGTCAATAGAATAGGAACTCTAAAGGTCTTTGAGTCATAATCTAAGGAATGAGCCAAGAGCTTTAATTCTTCTCGACTAGGATGGACTTCATACAAAAGTAGATGGATAAATTGATCATGGAGACCTCTTCTTTTTTGCACTCTTTCTAATTGATCCTCGTATTCTAGGGTTGCCTCTATAGACATTTTTAGAATAAGACCAATGGGTCTTACTTCATCTGGATTTCCAGTAATACCAATGACACCGACCCTTTGGTTTTTGTGAACAATAACAATATTGATTCCTTGTTTGGCTCCTAAATACCCTTCCCCTTCCCAAACTTCTATCTGATCTTGATGGTTCACCATGAGATCGTAGGCAATTTCATGAAAAGTTCCAATTCGTTCAGGTGTCTTACTAGCTATGATCATTCCCTTTTCATCCATGATATTAATATTGTATTCCGTATACTGGGTTAATTTTTCTATGAATTTTTCCGCCAATGCTCGTTCCACATAGTCACCACCTTATCTATAGGTGCTCTTTAATAATCTTCTAAAAAATGATGTGTTTCACCATTCTTCTTATACTCAATGACAGTGTCTAAATTTACATTATGAATACTTCTAAATAAATTCATATCCATGATGGAATTGGTCTTCCTAAACTTTTTAATGAGTGCTTTCATTTCTTCTCGTTTCGATCCACCACCATTGTCACCTAACACACAGTTTTCCGTAAATCTGCAAGCACACTGAATAAACTGAAGCTCATTATAATTCTTCCAAGCAATAATATCAGCTTCTTTGACCATATATAAGGGTCTAATTAATTCCATTCCCTCATAATTTGTGCTGTGTAACTTTGGCATCATATTTTTAAACTGTCCAGAATATAACATACTCATTAACGTAGTTTCAATAACGTCGTCAAAATGATGTCCCAACGCAATTTTATTACAACCTAGCTCCTGAGCATTTTTATATAAATAACCTCTTCTCATTCTTGCACATAAGTAACAAGGAGAACTATCCACTGTTGCAACCACATCGAAAATATCCGTCTCAAAGACTTTAATTGGTATGTTTAAAATTTCCGCATTATCTATAATCCTCTGTCTATTTTCAGGATTGTATCCAGGATCCATCACCAAAAATTCTAACTCAAAATCCATTTTTCCATGTCTTTGAATCTCCTGCATACATTTTGCCATTAACATAGAGTCTTTACCACCAGAAATACAAACAGCGATCTTATCTCCTTCTTCGATTAGGCGGTATTCATTAATAGCAACTATAAATTTTGACCATATCTCCTTTCTATATTTTTTTATAATACTTCGTTCTACCTCTTTATATTTTTCCATATTCTATCCTATTCTATACTCTTTATCTTAACAATCCCAATCAAGAATTTCATCTCATTGATACTTTCTTTATTTTAATATCTTCTTTAGAGTCTGAATGAAAATCTCAATCTCCTCTTCTGTTACTAAATGACTTAACCCTATTCTTAAAGATGACATGGATCTCTTACGGTTTCCAGTTAATGCAAAGACTGGTCTAGATGGAGCATTCACAGCACAGCAAGCCGATTTGCTAGAAATACATATGCCTTCTTGGTCCATTGCCTCTAAAACCTCTGCTATTTTTTTGTTCTTTAAACTAAAGTTAAATATAAATGGAGAGTGATGACTCCCTGTGTTTTCCACAATATCAGGAATCTCCTTCATCTCTTTTCGCAACTTCTCATAAAGGCTGCTTACATACTCATATCGTTCTTCCATATCTGCTAAAGCCACTTCTAATGCTTTAGACGTTGCCGCTGTAGATGGAAGATCTGGCGTTCCGCTTCGATCACTGGTTGTACTAATTCCACCGTGAAATAAAGGTTGTAATTGTATGCCCCTTTTTTTGATTAATATTCCACTGCCCACAATTCCATAAAATTTATGGGAAGAACAGGTAAATAAATCAATATCCTCCAATGAAATAGGAATCTTTCCTAGTGCCTGAGTTCCATCCACATGGAAAACAGTATTAGGATACTTCTTTAATAGCTTACCAATTTTCTCAATTGGCTGAATCAATCCTAATTCACTATCCACATAACCTATGGAAACCAGAACCGCTTCTTCTTCCAAAAGCTCTTC
>DVLR01000263.1 GCA_018715425.1 Candidatus Merdenecus merdavium | reverse complement strand
ATGCTATGATGTTTGACACCGATGGAAAAGAATAAATTGTTCGTGAGTTTTTCGCCGCCGGTAAAGATTGATCAGCATTGCTTTTTGCTATTATCAAGGGGGCGTCAGTCTTAAAGAATGTAATTATTTTACTAGTATTTTGCCCACAAAGTGCCAAGACTGTGTGTTAATATAATATTAGTTAAAGAGTGATAATTCCTTTCAAACACATCGTGACATACCTGAAGAGAAAGCATTAATAGTGTGTGTTAAGGGGGATAAAGAAATTAGTTATATTTAGCTTAACATAGATAAAATATTGAGCATTTATATTCTCGTATAAAAACGCTATTTCTTTGTTTGAATTTCTTCACCTACGGTTGAAGCATTATTTCATCCGCTGTGACAATTCCACAAGTGTTTATCCTCATAGAATTGATTGAAATAAGTGCTCTGGAAGGAATTCCCTCTTGGCACATCCAGCTTATAAATGATTCGGATAAAAACGTGGCAATACACTCCCTTAAGTAGTTGGACTACAGGAAAACAATCTAAAGTCCACAGCATCTGATGTATTATAGACATAAAATAAAAGAAAGGAAAAGTAGATGTTTAAGCTTCTATAAACATCATACAAGGAAGAAATGGAATACAATATTATTGAAACACAAGAAGATATTAATTTGCTTATGAGGGAGTATAAAGGGTTTCATGATAGTTGCATTAAGGAATTGAGTTATTATAGTGGTGGATACGTCAGTGCTGATAGAGCGATGTACCCATTTAATTCTGTGCGAAATGTTAGTGTTATTTTTCAAAGCCAGATTAGTGAGCACCCTACGATTGAAATGAGATTTGAACTTATTCATCGGTTGAATTTGCAACCTAGACTGGAAAATTATGATTGCATTATTTACGACGCATCCCTAGTCAAGCTAGGTGGACTATTTTATTGGAGCGAATGGGATGGCTTTCAATTAGAAGACATCGATAGCCAAAAAGGGACATGGTTGTCAGCAGAAAGAATTAAATGGAAGTCGCTTGAAAACTCTTTGGGTGAAGATAAAGTATATTCAAATATATTAAATGAGGAACCAACTTCCGAATAAGAATACGGCTTAAATCTCTTGGTGACTAGAGACAACAAGAAAAAATATGTTTCGCTAGACACCACTGTGACACCAGATTCAGGCATGCTTGATGGGCTATATAGAGCATGGGATATATGGATTTATTAAACATTACGGTGCTCTAGGAATTTTAGAAGTGGTTGGTCTTGGACTCATTGCAATTAATAAATGTTAATGCATATCTAGATTGGATGAGAGAATGCAGGAACGAATATGTCATCTCAAGACAGTAATCTTGTATAGGTAGGTGATAATTTAGTATCCACATATGAAAAGAAAGGGTGTACGACTTCTGACTATGTTGTTAAGAACATGGTATTGGAAGGTGCTCTATCCATGGTGCCACAGACTAATACAGTTCTCGGAGGAGTATTAACGGGGGGAGAGTTGGATTAGCAGCAGGTGTTGCAGTAGGTGTATTAGGTGCAGGAGCTTTTTTCTGTTTTGTATGGCCTAAAGTAATAAAGCATGTGGAGCAGAATACAAAAGTATAAGAATATACAGTGGAACTGCAAGGGCACTGGATAGATAACTACAAGGATGGTGGAAACCAGAAAGCAAAAGAAGATTTTGATAGCATGGATTTAAAGGATGTCAAAGATATAGAGACAAAATATGGACCTGGGAAAGTAGGTACTGATAGTGATGGAAACAAGGTCATACAGAGACCTGGAAGTGAGACTGGAGGGCCAACATTAGAAATTCAGTTACCAGGTAGTAATAAAATAAAAATCAGATATTAGAATGGGGAATACAATATGGAAAAATGGACTGAAGTTCTTCATGGAATTGTACCAGAAGGAGCATATGCCACAGAATTAGTTAATGGGGAGGAGAAAGGATTAATAGTCAAGTTGGAGAACGAGAAGACTAAGCTTAACATAGAATTTGGTCTGGTATCAGCGGTAAGAATGCTCGATGAAGGAATAATTTTACAAGGATTGTTTGATGATCATGAGTTAAATAAATATAAAGCGGAAAATTTTAAAAATATTATCTATAAAGTGGAAGATGGAGAATTTGAGAAATCCGTTAAGAAAATGAGTGGTGAAATATATGATGTTTTAGAAATGTCTCAATACTTGATTATTACATCAAACTATGTAATTGAGGTGATTTCTCAAACAGAACCAAAGATAGAAATAATACAGTATGAAATGGCGGAGATAAAAGAAGAAGACCTTCATTTATTTGATTAGTCAGTAGTACATAAAGAAACCCACCTCCATACTTTGACAGGTAGAGGTGGATTTCAAATTCATACTTAGGTCAACCATTTCATGGAACGATTGCTCTTTTTGTATAATTATCATAGCATATTTAGTAACAGATTTCAAGTGAAAGCGATATTGAATAACAATGTGGTGGACTGCAGGATATAGAAAAAGAGAATATATACATGGTTTGCAGCAGATCCACCTTTACTATATAAAAATTAAAGAACTGAAAATATGCGATTACATACCCGTTTGCTCTAATTACAGAGCAAACGGTTTTTTTATATCATTTGGAAAAACCCTCCTGGGGATGCACATGACGCCTGGAGATTCCATGCTTTAATCACATTTTACAATAGTCACTGGTAAATATCGAAATACGCAATATCGATATGTAATTTTTTAGCGAAAAAGGTCGAGATTATAATCTATACTAAGTATGTTCAGAAGGGAGGATTGTAATTGAGTACGTATATTAGGAAGTACTTTGCAAAGGGCCTTTGCGCCCTACTATGTGTTGTATATCTATCGATGACAACCGTTGTCTCAGTTTCAGCATCCAATAAATCAGAAGCCCAGAGTCAGGTTGGTATTGCTTTTACTGATGATGGCAAGGATTCAGGAGCTAATACCAATGGAGGAAAGGGTTCTGGTTCAGGTATTAAGAATCCCCCGAAAACCGGAGATACAAGCAGTACATATTTCTATCTGGCTATTATAACAATTTCCTTTGGTGGAATTGTTTTAATAACAAATAAGAAAAAGCAGAAAGGAGAACATCAAATTGAAAAGAAATAAGATGTTGGCTGTGTTTATGCTGGCCACAGTAATGAC
>DVLR01000262.1 GCA_018715425.1 Candidatus Merdenecus merdavium | reverse complement strand
GTAAGACTTCCTATTGTTTTTATATGTCTGGAAGGCTTTATTCCAAATGAAATGTGTGACCACTAACGCAATGATACCTAAAAGATATGCCATCTTTGAATTAAAATCGTACAAAAAAGTAAATACTACAGAGGATAAGAAAAAACCTGATATCCAGCGCATCCCTTGGGAAAACATCCTATTAGATCCCATAATACCTGAGTTTTCTGCCTTCCGTCTCCAGATAAAAGAATAAGAAAGAACTATCAAAATACCTGAAAATATTGCAAAGCCTAGTAGTAACCCAAAAGAGATGTTATCTGGTAAGGCCTTTTCCATTTCCCGATAAAATATGCCATGTTCTCTTGCCTCACCTTCAAAAAAGAGGAGAGGGTTCAAAAACGAAAAGCGTGTTAAAAATTCATCCTTTATCTGGCTCGTTCCTCCATAAGTAAAAGCTCCATAGGGATTTCCCCAGTACAATTTTTTCATTAATTCATTTATAGCAAAGCAAACTAAAGTTGGAGTCAACAGCAATCCCACAGAATAAATCAAAGACTCCAGCACCGTTCCTGCAAATATAGATGCTAGCACCGTCACTAAAAAACTAACAAAACTTGTGAGAAAAAAACCACACGTGACATAGCACCAATTTCTTATCATGTGGGGATAAGTTCCAAGAGCCAGCCTGTTGAGAAACAACGAAAGTCCCATGGAAAGTACCAGCGGTATTGCAATAAGCATACTGCCCACGATCAGGCGATTAGTCAATAGGGCTTTTCTTGTGATCCCCATGGAAAAGTATATGGTTGTATCACTTTTAATGAGTAAAAACCTCATCAAATACAACCCACAGATGATCCCCCATACAGCCCATAGTAGTGAAACAACCATGGTTACTTCCTCACTGATGAATCGAAACTTTAATTGATCATGAGTGTAGGCAATATTAAATACAGAACTTTTTGGAAGTCCAGCAATCGGAAAAGGAATCAAGAGTAAAAAGGCAGGAATTCCAATGACCAACAACCACACACTCTTCTTCCATGTATACCAAAAATCATGAGTGGAGATCTGTCTCTTTGAATATCTTTGACCAGTCGACATGCTTAACCTTCCCTTCTGCTTGAAAAAGTTCTTCTAACTGTACACGATCAAGCTCTATTCTTTCACAGCCAATCAAAGACAACTTCTTTAATATCTCATCACTGCTGCCTTTCATAATTCCCACATAAGTTTGTTCCCTCTGCTCTAAAAGCTTCATACCCAGTTCTTCTAATGGTATTTGTGTTAAATGGTTCTCCCATAAGAAGGTGCACTTATGGTATAAGGTTTCTATTCTCTTTGTGGATTCCTCAAAGACTAACTGTCCATGGTTTAGCATAAATATTTTATGAGCTAGCTGCTCTAATTCCGTAAGGTTATGGGAAGTTATGAGAATGATGCCATCTTTATCCGAAACATAATACTTAATCATCTCATTGACCAACCTTCGCATGACTAGATCCAAACCATCAAAGGCCTCATCCAATAGCATATATTTACAATGTGTAGAAAAAGCCAAAATCAAACCGCCTTGTCTTTGCATTCCTTTAGAAAATGTGCTGATCTTCTCCCGAGGATCTATCTGAAAGAGTTTTAAAAGTCCTTCATAAGTCTGATCACTCCATCCTTTATAATATCCCTTATAAAATCTTCGCATATCTTCTAATGTGGATTGGGGAAAAGCCAGAGACTCTTCTGTCATAAAGAAGATCTCCTGCTTAATACGAGGATTTTCATAGACTTTCTCTTCTTCAATTAAGACTTCTCCCCTTTCTGGGGTATAGATTCCTGCAAGAATCTTTAAAAGAGTTGTTTTTCCCACACCGTTATATCCAATCAGACCATAGATGTTACCATGATTCATCTTCATGGTAACATCCTCCAAAACAACCATGTTACCAAATGATTTTGATATTTTCTTTAATTCGATCATGGTTTCTCTCTCTTTTGTATCAGCTTTTCAAAACGACTTCGAATAGAATTACGGTATTTATATCCTAGAAAACTTATCCCAGCCAAAACAACAAGCAAGAATACCACAAGAGCTATCCCATTGATACCACTATCCGTCTTTAAATTTCCTGTGGTTAAGATATAGTTAGAACAGTGTTCCATGGGAATACTGACATATCCATTCTCTACCTTAAGTCCTTCTGCTGTTTTCTCTAGGGATCCATCTTTTCCATAGAGATAGTAAGTTAAGATATCTCCATCTCCAAACCATTCACTTACCCTAATATGAACAGTGGCCTTTCCTGGTAACTCTCCATCATGGGCAAACTCCAAATATAGGGTATTCTGTAGTGGCTTTCCTTTATATTCATCAAATGCCTCTATGCCATATTCGATCCCCATATTGAAATCAAAAGGCTCCTGGACCTCTTCTCCAAAGAATTCCCAAGAATATAGAACGTTATCTGCCTCATCTTTTTTTTGAAAATTTACATATTCCATCTTTCCTTTAATCTGAGATAACTCTAATTTCCCCATACTATCTCTATCAATATCTACAAATAAAATATTTCCCTTATCACTTTTGAAATATTCAGGTTCCTCTGTTTCCTCTGTTTCCTCTGTTGTTTCCTCCAATGTCTCCTCTAGAGTCTCTGTTTCCTCTAGAGTTTCATCATTCTGGGTTTCATCGTCGATACTTGATTCCTCATTTGTTGTTTCTTTTAAAGCTTCCCCATTTTCTTGACTACGATCTACTTTTCCACCTTCACTTTTCTTTTCTTCGTTAGGTATATTTTCAACTTTTTCTGCAGTCATTCCATTTCCTGAAGATGTATCGCCACCCTCTAACAGGGAGTTGGATGTACTTCCTTGTCCACCAACAATATTACTTTGTCCCCCTCCATTTCCAGATCCATTTCCTGATCCACTTCCTGATCCACTTGGAGCTGAAGTCTCTGGTGCAGGTTTTGGCGAAACATTGACCGTAATACTTGTAGAAGATGATTGATACTGGCGAAGAGATGCCGTCAAAGTGATGGTTGCCTGACCTGCTGAAATTCCTCGAATGACCACACTTCCATTGCTGTATTCTCCAATTGCAACACTGGTGTTACTAGAAGAAACCTCCACACTTGTAGTATAAGTATCTGCCGTATATCCAGCACAGGTACATTCTCCATTTTCATTTAGACATTCTTTTTCTCCACATACCTGTGGACATTCTGGCATTCCACATCCTGGTAACTGCGATGATTGACTAGGTGATACACTTACACTAACACCTTCTGAGCCTCCCTCCTTTAAAGAAATACTCTGTTTTCCCACACGAATGGATATGGGTCCTCTATCAAAATATGCGAAAGACTCCATTACAGGCAATATCCCTATTAAAAAAACACATAACGCTACCAAGATCTTTTTTTTCAAACTTTTCATTTCTTCTCCTATCTCCCTTTGGATGATTTTATTTTTCTTGTAGATAAATATCCATCTGGATGCAGTCGCCTCCAGTTTCAACTTGGTATCCACCGTAGTATCCATCTCTATTACCTAGACCAAGAATAAAGGGGCCATTGTGATTTTTTACCACACCAATCTCTGTCTCAATTCCTAAAGATTCTAATTTGTTGTTCAATTGATTATAAGCAACGTATCCTTTCTTCGTATCATGATCATGGTCAGCCAATAAGGGATAACCATTCTTACTATAAGCTATCATAGGAATAGTCGAAGGGATCCGATCCCCTTCCTGAGTCATAACATAATACTGATCTGGGTCATCTACTCCGTCAAAATACCCAAGATTATCAATTTCCCCATACTCCTCCATATCTCTTCCAAATAACTTAGCATAACCTTGAAATTGGGTGAATTCCATTTCTTCTTCTAGCAGCCATTTTAAATCGATGCCCTCAAAATAATCGAGCCAGCCTCCTATTCCCATACTTTCCCTACTTTCACTATTTCCAATAAGGCCATAATAATTACCAGTTACAGCCTCTGGATGGGTAGTTGCAATAGCCTCCAACTCCTCCATAGTAAATATTCTAGATTGAATAGGTCCAAGATAAATTGCATCATCTAAAAAAACACGAATGGTAAATGTTAGATCTTTATCTTGATCATATGGCGAATAAGAATGGAACTGGAATTTAGGATCCTTTTGCTCTTTCTCTTCACTTACCATGATGTTATCCAGTTTTCCCATCACCTCTTGTGTTCCATCCTGGTTGGTCCATACCAATGCAACTGGTCCGCCCTCTTCTTCTATCAAAGGTATGTAATTCTTTGAAAAAGCAAGCATTACATGGGAAATATCCTCGCTATCACTTTTTAATTCAATACTCTTGGTATGACCATCAAAGCTAAAACAGTCCAGATAAATATCCTTCTTCGTTGAAATATCATTTAACTCCAAAAATCTACGTAGGTCGATTCCTTGATACTCCTCATCCATAAAAACATTCAATCCATTCATTTTTTCATTATGAAAAGATAATGATATCAACTCCTCTAAGTCCTTTGTTGAGTATATCTGACGCTCCCCTAAAGCATCTCCTGTTAATGTAATCGTATGATAAAGATACTCACCTTTTCCGTATGGATCGTCCTGATCATAAGATATATGTAAACCTTTCAATATTTCTGCTTCTTGACTCGTAATTTCTCTATTGATTTCGGATTGTTTTTTCTTAACACCCTGG
>DVLR01000261.1 GCA_018715425.1 Candidatus Merdenecus merdavium | reverse complement strand
ATACCATCATCTACTAATTTTTTAATATATCTTTTACCTGTGACTACGTTGGTTAAATATAGTTTTGCAAATTCAATTTGCTGAGGTGGATTTACGTATTCTAATTCTTGTAAAAACCAATCATACAATGGTCTGTGATCTTCAAATTCTAAGGTACAAAGAGAATGAGTAATCCCCTCAATAGCATCCTCGATTGGATGAGCAAAGTCATACATTGGATAAATACACCATTGATCTCCCGTATTGTGATGGTGCATACGTGCTACACGGTAGATAATTGGATCACGCATATTCATATTACCAGCAGCCATATCAATTTTGGCTCTTAATACTTTTTCACCATCTGCATATTTACCAGCTCTCATGTTTTCGAACAACTCTAAGTTTTCTTCTACTGAACGCTCTCTGTAGGGGCTGTTTTTTCCTGGCTCTGTTAAAGTTCCTCTGTATTCACGAATCTCTTCAGGTGTTAAATCGCAAACATAAGCTTTTCCTTTTTTTATTAATTTAACGGCATCTTCATACATATGCTCGAAATAATCGGATGCAAAAAACAGACGATCTTCCCAATCTGCACCAAGCCACTTTATGTCCTCAAGGATAGAATCCACAAATTCTACTTTCTCTTTCGTAGGATTCGTATCATCAAATCTCATGTTGAATTTCCCATTATATTGCTGTGCCATACCATAGTTTAATAAGATGGCCTTAGCATGTCCGATATGGAGATAACCATTTGGCTCAGGCGGAAACCTTGTGTGTACTTCCTTCGTATGACCCTCTGCTAAGTCTTTTTCGATAATCTGTTCTATAAAATTTTTAGATACTACTTCTTTTTCCATGGGTTCCTCCTAAAGTTCTTGAAAATATATTTTCTATCATACCATAATTTCTATATTTGTGAAAGGGATTATCTGTTATTATCCCCTTCCACATTCTGATTCCATGATATTATTAGGTACAAAGGAACCATCCTAATATTTAGGAATATACTATAAACAAAGATATAACATGGGAGAATATTTTGAAAAAACGTATTTTATCATTGTTTATTGTATTTATTTTTTTCATCACGGCCTTGTCTGGTTGTAAAAAGAATACATCAAAAGACTTGCAACAAGTAACTCTAAACGAAGTGGCTCACTCCATTTTTTATGCCCCTCAGTATGTAGCTATCGAATTAGGATACTTTGAAGAAGAAGGCATCGATCTGAATTTAGTTACTGGTTTTGGTGCCGATAAAGTCATGACCGCTTTAGTATCCGGAGAGGCTGATATTGGTTTTATGGGATCAGAATCCTCAATTTACGTATATAATCAAGATGCGGAAGATTATATCGTCAATTTTGCTCAATTAACTCAAAGAGCTGGAAACTTTTTAGTCGCTAGAGAACCAATGGAAGACTTTCAATGGACGGATTTAATTGGTAAAGAGGTTCTAGGGGGAAGAAAAGGCGGGATGCCTGAAATGATCTTAGAGTATATCTTAAATGAACATGAAATTGATCCCAATAAAGACCTAACCATTGAACAAGGCATCGACTTTGGCTCAACTGCAGCTGCCTTTTCTGGTGGGCAAGGAGATTACTCTATGGAGTTTGAACCATCTGCTACAGCCCTCGAAATCGAAGGTGCTGGCTTCGTTGTTGCTTCCCTTGGAGTAGATAGTGGTTATGTACCTTATACAGCTTATAGTGCTAAAACTAGTTATATAAAAGAAAATCCTGCAATTCTACAAGGATTTACCAACGCAATGCAAAAAGGAATGGACTATGTATTAAGCCATACTCCAAAAGAAATAGCAAAAGTAATCCAACCTCAATTTAAAGAAACGGATTTAGATACCATTACTACCATCGTAAAACGCTATGATGATCAAGATACCTGGAAAGGTGATTTGATCTTTGAGGAAAATAGTTTTGAATTGTTACAGGATATTTTAGACTTAGCTGGAGAGCTAGAACAAAGAGCACCTTATCAAAAGTTAGTAGATACTACTTTTGCTGAAGAGGCCATAAAATAAAGCGAACGTAACATAACCATATAAAAATACTGTGAAAGCAACGTCTCCTCTATGCTATCACAGTATGGTTATGTGAAGGTTAAATGAAGTTATAAATATCTATCTCAGAATACTTATTTTGATATCACCTTTGATTTTACCACTTGATCCACTATATATTTATAAATAAATAGCACTGGAATCACAATCACTGCTCCTGCTAAGACCGTCATTAACATCTGCTTATCTAAATAGTCTAAATGCAAGATCTTAGTAAAGAGTAAAATCGCTGTATAATATCCTACCGATACTGTAGCAACTAAAAATACTCTCAATTTATTAAACGGCATACAAGACTGGACTACACCTAATACACTGATAAATCCAGTAATATAATACATGATCGTTGTGGCCTCATTATCCACTATACTTAAAGATGGAAGGATAAGGTTAAAAGCAATAATCGATGTTATAATCGTTAATGCATAAGGAAAAGCCCGCTTTAGGGATGTTCCTAAGAAAGTACCTTTGATACGGTTATGAACTGGTTCGAAGGACATAAAGAATGCTGGATATCCTTCAATTGCAAGATCTATTAATGTAATCTGTATTGGTATAAACGGAAAGGCTGTTCCCGTAAGAATACAGTAAATAGATAACAAGATAGAATAAATAGTCTTAATAAAGAATACTCCCGCTACTCTTGTCACGTTATTTACGACTCTTCTACCTTCCATCACTACATCTGGAAGGGATGTAAAGTTAGAGTCCAATAATACCAATTGTGCCACTTGTTTTGCAGCATCGCTTCCTGCAGCCATAGCAATACTGCAATCTGCCTCTTTTAAAGCAAGGACATCGTTCACTCCATCACCAGTCATGGCAACGGTATGACCCTTTTTTTGAAGAGCATGCACTAATTGACTTTTTTGTCCTGGTGAAACACGTCCAAAGATGGTATAGCGTTCTGCTATTTCTTCGATTTCTTCTTCTGTTTCAATGGTTGTAAGATCAATATAAGATTCATAAGTAGCCAGTCCTGCTTGTTTTGCAATACTGGAAACAGTAATGGGATTGTCTCCAGATATAATTTTTACTTCAACACCTTCTCTACGGAAGAATTCCAAGGTTTCTTTTACATTTTCTCGAATGTTATCGTTTAATGTAAGGACTCCTAATAATTTCATTTCTGGCAATACACCATCTACGATTTCCTCTGGGGAGATTCCTACACATAAAATTCTCTTCCCTGCCTCTTGATCTAGAATAGCCTCTTTTGGCAAGGAAACTCGAGCTTTAATAGAGAGTCTTTCTGGTGCTCCAACAATAATGCTGCCAACACCTTCTAAAGTAACAGAACTCCACTTTCTACTAGAAGAAAAAGGGGTTCTAGAAATAACTTTTTTACTCGTATCAGGAGTAAAACGTTCCCTTAAAGCAAGAAATGTTGCATTGTTATCTTCCATTCCTCCTACAAATAGAGAAACTGCATCTTCTAAAGAAACTGCTCCATTGGTATCCATAGTTCTCATACCTGTAACACTCATTTTCCCTTCGGTGATGGTTCCTGTTTTATCTAAACAGAGTGTATCAACGTGGGCTAAGGTTTCAACGCTATATAAGTCTTGAACTAAGATCCTTTTCTTGGATAATTTGATGACTCCAGTTGCAAGAGCAATACTAATTAACAAGGCAAGACCTTTTGGTAACATTCCTAACAGTGCTGCTGCTGTTGCTATGACAGACTCCTTCATTGGATCCATACGAAAGAAGAATGCTTGGGCAAATAAAGCCACTCCTATTGGAATAATAAAGAAACTCGTAAACTTCGTTACTTTTTTCATTGATCGTAATAGCTCCGACTGAATTCCTTTGTGTCGTTTTGCTTTTAATGCTAATTGATTGGCGAAACTATCTGCTCCTACCTCTTCTACTTTAGCATAGCACTTTCCACTAACAACAAAACTACCTGATAGTAAAGGATCACCTGGCTTCTTGATCATAGGATCACTTTCTCCTGTTAATAGAGCTTCGTTTACCTCAACCTCGCCTTCTACAACTACGGAATCGGCGCAAATCTGTTTTCCTAAATCTACAATAGTAATATCATCTAAAACAAGATCATCTACTGAAATTTCTTGTTGCGTTGCATCTCGAACCACATCTACTTTAAGTGATGATACAATCGATAAGTCTTCCACCAAATTTTTAGCGTGAATTTCTTGGATGATTCCAATTGTTACGTTCATGATAATAATCAGGAAAAAAAACATATTGCTATA
>DVLR01000260.1 GCA_018715425.1 Candidatus Merdenecus merdavium | reverse complement strand
GAACTGAAACAAGAGTTATAATACATACGATGTGTTCGAAACCTTCCACATTTAAAACAAAACTAAAGGAGAAAAAAATGAGAGATAACAAGGTATTATTTATGATTCAAGCTGCTTTAATTGCAGCTATTTACGTGGTTCTAACTATGATGGTTGGATCCTTTGGTAGTGGTCAAATACAGCTTAGGATATCCGAAGCTCTAACGGTCCTACCTTATTTTACACCTGCCGCTATTCCAGGTTTGTTTATAGGATGTCTTATTGCAAACACTCTGGCGGGTAATATCTTAATTGATATTGTTTTTGGTAGCTTAGCAACTCTAGCTGCTGCATTACTATCCTATAGCTTAAGAAAGCATAAGTATTTAGTATGTGTACCGCCTATTGTGATTAACATGATTGTGGTTCCATTTGTGTTACATTATGGATATCAAATACCACTGCCAATTCCATTTTTAATGTTAACCATAGGAATTGGACAAGTATTATCCTGTGGTGTTCTAGGAAACATTTTACTGAAAGCCTTAGAAATGTCACGGAAACATATATTCCAATATTAATATAATTCGGGTGTCAAAAGGATTAGAAAATAACATTTTATCATTCCTTTTGGCACCCGATTCTTAATCTGTATGGCCATTATAAGAAGAGCTGTATTATTTTAATTGGTTCAAAAGAGAAGTACCTATGGTACCCTCTGGCATCGTAAGATTAAAGTTTTCTACAATGGTTGCCCCAATATCAGCAAAGGTTTTGGAATCCTCTAAGGATCCATTTCCCTTCATCCTAGGAGAGTAAGCAAGAAATGGTACGTACTCCCTTGTGTGATCTGTTCCTTTAAAGGTAGGATCGTTTCCATGATCTGCTGTTATGATCAGTAAATCATCTTCTGCCAGCTTATTAAGCACAACTCCTAAGCTAACATCGAAACGCTCTAACTCATCTCCATATCCCTTTGGATCTCTTCGATGCCCCCACAAGGCATCAAAATCGACTAAGTTTACATAACATAAACCTGTAAAATCTTCATCCATCATCTGAATGGTTTGTTCCATACCATGAACACTGCTGGTGGATTTATTTGATTGGGTCAATCCCTCTCCATCGAAGATATCAAAGATCTTTCCGATGCTAATCACATCATATCCATGGTCTTTTAGTACATTTAAAGCTGTTTTTCCGTAAGGTTTAAGGGCATAGTCATGCCTATTAGGTGTTCGTTTAAACTCACCTCTCTTTTGACCTTTATATGGTCTTGCAATCACTCGTCCAACCTTCCATTCATCCTTCATGGTAAGCTCTCTAGCAATTTCACAGTAACGATATAAGTTATCCAATCCCATATAGTCCTCATTTCCGCAAATCTGTAAGACGGAATCGGCTGATGTATAGACAATCATGGCATTTTCTTTTATTTCCCGCTCCCCTAATTCTTCTAAAATCTCTGTGCCGCTAGCTGATTTATTTCCTATCACCTTACGTCCGCAACGTTTCTCAAGCTCATCAATGAGCTCCTTTGGAAATCCATTTTCAGAAAAAGTCTGAAACGGCACCTGAATGTGAAGTCCCATCATCTCCAAATGGCCTGTCATAGTATCTTTTCCTACGCTAGCCTCTTGTAGTCTTTTATAATATCCAAGGGGATGAGAGATGGGCTTTACATTCTTTAAAGGATGAAGATTAGCCAGTCCAAGACTTTGAAGGTTCGGTATGTTAAAAGAAGATCGACGAGCATCGATATGCCCTAACGTATCACTACCTACATCATCAAAATGGATGGCATCTGGAGCTTCCCCAATGCCTAAGGAATCTATCACTATGGTAAATATTCGTTTATATCTCTTCATATCAACTCTACCTTTCTATGTTATAAATATCTAGGATTCGAGTATCCTATTTAGATATCTACCAAGCTCTATAGACACCCTATTTTTACTACGTATCCTAAAAACCTTTCCTCTATACTATCTTAGTGTTTTCCCATTCACGTCTATTATACCATCTTTCTTACTGCATGAATACCTTCTAAGTCCGTAGTAATATCTGAATATCCATGATCCATTAATCAAAAATTACATTTTTATCAATATAATCTAACTGTAGAATCACATAGGGATAGGAAGGATCCTGAGGGATTTCTGTTGTACGATCAGGCCCAATTAAATTAGTAGATAAGTAGATTGCATCCTTCGTTAAATAACATTCATTAATCCCAATACTATACCCTCCTGTATCTTGCTTCCCATATCCTCTAATGATATAGAGTTTGTCCCCATCTACGTAAGTAACTTTGAATTCCTTTGACTTTTTTAAATCTATGGTTTCTTTTAATTCCTGAGGGAGTTTTTCTTCTTCTAAGACGTGAAACTCTAAATCCTTTAGTTTCTCAGTATCTACTTTTTGTGAGTTGCACCCTGATAATATCAAAATACAAATAAGACAAAGCACATGGATAACCTTTTTCATTAAGCACTCCTTTTCTCTTTCTATCTATTTTATTAAATCCAATAAGAAGATATGCATAAAGGCTTGTTTTGCTTGAATCTTTTTGATAGATTCAGTATAATAATTTATAATCATGCCTTTAAGCAGTAGTTTCTCATGGATA
>DVLR01000259.1 GCA_018715425.1 Candidatus Merdenecus merdavium | reverse complement strand
CTTTGGATCTGTAGAGGTAGATAAAGCTGTTAAAGACTGAAACCCACTAATTCCAATGGGACAGATAGAGCCTTCTGTTCCTCCTGCCACCATAACATCGGCATCTTGGTATTGAATGGTTCGAAAAGCCTCCCCAATAGAATTAGTTCCAGTAGCACAAGCAGTTACTACATTGATGTTCTTCCCTTTTAAGCCAAATTGAATGGAAACATTTCCTGCTGCCATATTAGATATCATAAGTGGTACTAAAAGAGGATGAACCCGTCCTGGACCGCGATCCAATAGTTTTATATGTTCTCTTTCCATTGCCTGTAGACTGCCAATTCCAGAGCCAACGGCACATCCAACACGGAAGGGATCTTCTTTTTCCATATCTAGACCAGATGTTTCAATGGCTTCTTTGGCTGCAACTACTGCGTACTGACAAAAAAGTTCCATTCTCTTTGCCGCTTTTGCATCCATATATTCTTTTACATCAAAATCTTTAACCTCTGCTGCTAATTTAACCTTATAATCTGTAGTATCAAATCTGGTAATTGGTCCAAAACCAATGTGATTCTTTTTGATTCCTTCCCAAAATACATCAACACCTAACCCTATAGGGGTAATGGCTCCCATCCCAGTAATAACAACTCTTCTCATTTTTATCTCCTATTCTTAATCTTCCTCTAAACATAAATCTTCTACATACTCATACCGCCATCTACATGGATGACTTGGCCAGTAATATAGTTGGATTTATCACCTGCTAAAAACAAAACAGTTTCTGCTACATCTTTTGCTGTTCCGAAATGTTTTAACGGAATTTGGCTTTCTGCTAGTTCTCTTACTGATTCTGGTAGGACTTCTGTCATATCCGTATCGATAAATCCAGGTGCTACGGCATTGACTTGGATCCCTCTAGAGCCAAGTTCTCTGGCTATGCTTTTTGTAAGGCCGATAACACCAGCTTTTGAGGCTGCATAATTACACTGTCCAGAGTTTCCCATGACTCCTACTACAGAACTTATATTAATAATTTTACCAGATTTCTGCTTTAACATTTGTCTAGAGCAATGACGAATCGTATGGAAGCTGCCTTTTAAATTAATATCAAGAACCTGATTAAAATCTTCTTCTTTCATTTTCATAATCAAGCTATCTTTCGTAATTCCAGCATTGTTAACTAAAATATCGATTCTACCATATCTTTTTAAAATTTCATCTATCATACTCTTTGTTTCATTGCTGTCTGCTACATTACATTTCATAGCGATAGCCTTGCCTTCGTCTTTTACGATGTTGTTTACTACTTCTTTGGCTTTTTCTTCGGAACCAAAATAATTTACAATAACAAAGGCTCCTTCTTTAGCAAGCTGAAGAGCAATCTCTCTTCCGATTCCCCTGGATGCTCCAGTAACCAATGCAATTTTATCTTTTAACATATTCCACTATTACTCCTTTATGGCTCGACATACCGTGTCTAAATCTTCTGTTTTCTCTATATTCAATGTTGTTACATTTTTGTCTATTTTTTTCATGAATCCAGCAAGTGTTTTACCAGGTCCGATTTCAATAAAGGTTGTTACTCCAGCCTTTATCATAGTCTCTACACTTTGCTGCCAACGTACTGAAGAAGATACCTGTCTTGTTAAAAGTTCCTTTATCTTTCCCTCATCCATGATATATTCTGCCGTTACGTTACTTACATAAGGTACTCTAAGTGGATGGATCCTGATTTTTTCTAAGTCTTCCTTTAATCTTTCACCTGCTGTTTCTAACATTTTAGAATGGAAGGGACCACTTACATGCAGTGGAACGATCCGTCTTGCTCCTGCCTCTTTCAAGGAAGTACTAGCTTTTTCTACTGCTTCTATTTCTCCTGTAATCACAATTTGACCTGGACAATTAAAGTTAGCAATAGATACGATACCTTCTGTCTCATTACAAATTTCTTCAATCCTCTTTGTGTCCATTCCTAGAACCGCCGACATTGCTCCTCCTGTAGGAACGGCTTCTTTCATATAAATCCCTCTTTGCCTAACGAGATGAAATCCATCTTCTAAAGATAAAGCTTTAGATGCAACTAAGGCACTATATTCTCCTAAGCTTAATCCAGCGTGTACAGATGAAGAAACTCCACGCTCCTTTAAAGCCTCTAGCATAGCTACACAAGTAGCTAACATCGCAATTTGTGTATATTCTGTAATGTTTAATTGATCATTCTTTGTAAAGCAAAGCTCTGCCACATTAAGACCACTTACTTTAGAAGCTAGATCATATACTTTCTTTGATACAGCTAGCTCCTCGTAAAAATCTTTTCCCATACCGGCATACTGTGCCCCCTGACCTGGAAATATGAATGCAACTTTCTTCATCTTTTCGCTCCAATCTTTATTTCTACTTTCTTATTTTGAATCCTGTACTCTCTGCTTTTATTTTGATTATCAAAGTAAAAGCATAAAAAAAAAGAATCTCTGCGCCTAAATGAGGTGTGGAATTATTCCACACCTTTATTTGATAAGTAGTCCATAACTTTTCCTACCGTTGTGAGTTCTGCTAATTCTTCCGCTGGAATTTCTACTGAATATTCATCTTCTAGAGCCATAACCAATTCAAATAAATCTAAAGAGTCAGCACCTAAATCTTCTTTAAAAGATGTTGATGCTGTAATCGTATCCCCATCACAATCTAACTGCTCTGCTATAATTTCTTTCATTTTTTCTAACATACTCATTCTCCTTTGACTTCCATTTGTATTTCAAATATTTTGATAGTCAAAGTATATAGGTCTTCCATCTGTTTGTCAAGGGAATTATTTTACTAAATCAACTTAATTCTTTCCTTCCTCCCTGTTTCATCCTACTATTTGTGCTTGACAGGCAATTTTTCTTTCCATTTTTTTGCTTGTATCATGCGAAAAATAGCATCAATAATAAAGATTGCTAATGCAATCATTCCTGCAATCTGAATGGTCTCCTGCAAATACTCCATAGCAAGAGATCTGTTGCCTAATAAAATTTGAGATACAGTACGATACATGCCAGCTCCTGGTACTAAAGTGATAATACCTGCAATTAAAAAAACGGTAACTGGAGCCTTAAAAATTCTTGCACATATATGTGATATAAATGCAATGGTTGCAGTGGCTAGAAATGTGGCCATTAACACATTCATTTTTTTTACGGCCATTAAATATACAAACCATCCAATAGCTCCAATATAACCACAATATCTTAAATATTTCTTTGGTACATCTAAATAGATTGAAAAACCAAAGACTGCAAAAAAGGCACCCACTACTTGAAATACCATCATAATCATACTCCTCCCATGATTGCAATTCCAATACCTACACCTAGGGCAATGGAAGCTGCATTTACAAAAGCCTCTAACATCTTTGCTAAACCTGCCATGTAATCTCCCTGTAAGGTATCACGAATGGCATTGGTTATGGCCGCACCTGGAACCAAAGGCATAATACACCCGATAATCACCAAATCCATATTTAACTCTATGGGTAGATATCGTTTTAATAAGACTGCTCCAATGGCAATCACTGCAGAAGAAAATAAATCTTGTAAAAAAGGTATAGCACCTATTTTATTGCCTATATTCATAGATAAAATTAGTAAAAGACCAGTAAGTCCAGCACCTAATACTTCCCATACACCTCCACCTAATAATAAAGCGAAGGAACTCACAATCACTAATACAGAAAGAGATCGAACAACAGGATGAAACTGATTTCCATTTATGCTTTTTAATTGTTTATTGGCTTCTTCAAGGGAAATCTCATCATTACAGTATTTCCTTGAAATTGTATTGACTGTAGCAACTCGATTTAAATTCATACCACGTTGGGTAATTCTCTTTACAATGGTGATGTTTTCATGACCCATACCATCTAAAGTTGCAACAATACCTGTAGACATAACAAAGGCCTCTGTTGTTTCTAAGTGAGCTGTGGACAAAATTCTGTTAATAGTGTCTTCTACTCGATAAATTTCAGCACCATTGACCAACATAATTTCTCCCGCCAATGTAGCTGTTTCCATTAGTAATTTATGGTTCATATTCTACCTCTATGTTTCTTTTATATCTTGTAAGTACGTTTTGCTTAAAGATAGGATTCATTTAATAAATCAATTTATTCTAACCGATAACTTAGCACAAATCAACCTCTGAATGATGAATCGTAATAAAACGGTTTAATCTTTAAAAACAATTCTTTTTGATACACTTAAGGCCAGTGCTATTTCTGCCATTAAAAACACCACGGATGTACCCCCATAGCTTACAAAAGGCAAGGTAATACCAGTGTTTGGAATCGTATTAGTAACAACGGCTATGTTTAACACCACTTGAATTGCAATATGAGCCATAATTCCTGTAACCATGAGAGATCCATATAAATCGGGTGCATTCTGTGCTATGAACATTAATCGATACAAGAGGTAAACAAATAATAAGGTCAACATGCCTGCACCAAATACACCTAACTCCTCACAGATAATAGAAAAAATCATATCATTTTGAGCCTCTGGTACTGCTCCTAGTTTTTGTGTACTATTTCCTAGGCCTTTACCAAAGAACCCTCCAGATCCAATGGCGTATAAAGCCTGTAAGGTCTGCATACCCGTTCCTTTTGCATACTTAGTAGGATCTAACCAAACAACGATTCGATTTAATCTAAAGTTATCTGCAAGATCGGTCATATGATTCGCTACATAATAAACAAATGCCCCTACTGCACCGAAAGCACCTCCTGCCATAATGACAAAAGGCATTGTTTTTGGATGGGCTACAAAGATAATAATCATTGTAATTCCAGCAATAATAAAAGCGGAACTTAAATTTTTAGTAAATACTAAAGTTAATACAGATAGGATTACACCTGGGAGAGCTGCTATCACAGGTGCTTTCCATCCCTTCATGCTTTTTCCCATTTTTACAATTAAATCTGGTAAAAACAATATTACAGTCAACTTGGCAAGTTCTGCTGGCTGAAAAGATAATCCTTTAAAACGAAACCATCTAGTTGCCCCATTGGCCTCTGTTCCTAGGAACTTTACTGCAATTAATAAAATAACGGAAGAAAGAAACAATATCACCGAAAAATGCTTTAATATATGATAATCTACTTGGGAGATGATGATTGCACCAATTAGAAATATGCCGCTAATAGCAGCTTGTTTCATAAAATAAAATAAGTCATTTCCGTATTTTAGTTGAGCGCTGTAGGCACTGGTACTATAGAGCATAACAAGGCCAAAACAAATAAGTAAAACAACCACTGCTAATAGATTATAATCATAATAATCGGAACGCTTTTTTATTTTTCTTTTTTTACTTCTTTTTCCAGAACGTGCATCTATTGTATTCTCTGACATTCTCTAACTCCTTATATGTTCCATAATAATGCTATCATTATAACATTATTATAGTAAATTACAAACGATAAAGACAAGCCTCTCATCATGGTTACTTAAAGACGTATCTCAAAATATCCAGTAAAGAAGCATTGGTTGGTTTGGCTATCATCACTTCTCTAGCGAGGGTAGGATTATCTGTAATCACATTGTCTACAGAAAGTACTTTCATTCTCTCTAAAGTTCCTTTTGAGTTGACGGTCCATGCATGAACTTCTTTACCATATAAATGAGCCTCTTTAATAAACTTTTCGTTAACGTACGTCCATTTGACACTAAAAAAATCTGCCGCTTCAATATTGGATACGCTTCCATATGTCATCGTCATAATGTAACCTGTTCTGATATTGGGATTTAACTCCTTAACTTCCTTTAAATATTTATAGTTCATCGAAGTAATGACACATTGATCTTCAAACTCCATTTCTTCTATTAAATCAATGACCTTTTTTATAATTCCATCATTACGCCCATTATACTTCACTTCAATATTTAAGTTTAATCTATGATTACATACTTCTAACACTTCACGCAAAGTGGGGATCTTTATATTCTCAAATTCACTTTTTTTACTTATTATATCTTGATTTTTGATTTCATCATAAGTTACTTCCCATACATTTTTCTTTATACCTGTAGTCCTCTTTAAATTATTATCATGCATTAAAATCAACTCCCCATCTTTCGTTTCCTGCACATCAATTTCTGCATAGTCTGAAAGGAGCTCAATGGATTTTTCCAAGGCTGGAATCGTATTCTCAGGTGCTAATTGTGCACCTCCTCGGTGAGCTGTGACTTTTACTGTATCCATAATATTTTCTGATATTTTATTGGTATTTCGAAATGTTCCCACAAAATAAATACTTTCAGCGAAAAGAATGATAATACTAAGAAAAACAGCCACTTTTCGTTGCTTTACATGGACTAAAAATAAATTTTTATCAAAAGGGCTAAGATTCTTTTGATCCAATTCTTTTTCATCTACGTAACGCATATACATTCCATAAAGTAGTGCCAAATTAACTACAAAACCAATGGCTGCACTTACAATCGTCATTACCATTCGTATCCATTCGCTTATGGACAATACCGCCCCTAGTACAAAGGTACTATCTTTCGTCAGCCATATATAGATACCAGCTAGAAAGAGAGCAACGAAATAAAGAATATAATTAAATACAAAGATGATGATATTGGCAAATAATAACCCAATCCAAGAAGTTCTTCCATGTTTAAAAATCATGCTTAAACTAGTTAAGAGGGTTTTTATACTTTTTTTCCTTTGAAAAAAGCAATACGGCACTGCAAAAATAGAGATAAAAGAAATAACCATAATGAGTACAGTGCTTATTATAAAAATCATCTTATTTCCTACGGCTTTATATAAAGATTGAAACGTATAATTGATAATTTTCACATTATCTAGATTCATGATAATAAGATGAATACATAAAAAAGGTGTTGCAAAAACAATGGGCAATACCCAGACACCTTTACTGCCTTTTAAAAACTCTC
>DVLR01000025.1 GCA_018715425.1 Candidatus Merdenecus merdavium | reverse complement strand
TTGTATTTACTTTAAAAGTATAAAAACTTAAAGAGAGAGAGGATATAAGAATGGATAAAAACACGTGTATTTTTTGTAAAATAGCCAATGGTGAGATACCAAGTGCAACGCTTTATGAGGACTCCATGTTTCGCGTAATATTAGATCTAAGTCCAGCATCGAAAGGTCATGCCTTAATTTTACCTAAAAAGCATTTCGAAAACTTATTTGATATGCCAGAAGAAGAGGGAAAAGAGATTCTTTTGTTGGCGAAAAAGGTAGGAACCAAGTTAAAAGAGGTTTTATCTTGTGATGGTATGAATCTAATCCAGAACAATGGCAGCAGTGCTGGACAGACGGTATTTCACTTTCATATGCACCTTATCCCAAGAAATGAGGGAGATGATATAAAACTTAATTGGGAACCAGGAGTTTTATCAGAGGAGGTTAAACAATTAATTTTAGAAAAATTTACAAAAGAATAAAAAAGAAAGGAAATAGTTGAAGTGTCATGGACATTACGAAAGAGGAAAAGTTTGATCAAGTATATTATCAATATAAAAATCTAATTATGAAGGTGGCGCTTGATCGGTTGCATGATTACCATATAGCTCAAGAAATTTGCCAGCAAACATTCTTAGAATATTATGTCCATATTGATAGATTAGAAGAGCGTCTAATCAAACCATGGCTAATATTAGTAACTAAGAATGCAACCGTTGATTATTTACGAAAGGCATCCAATCGCCTAGAGTTTGGGAGGAAGGATGTAGAGTTAGAGGTAACGACACAAGTGATTTCTGATTACGGTGTTGAGAGGGTAGTGGATAAAATTATTCAAAAGGAATTAATATTCAAGATTATGGATGAATTACGGATAGTCAATGAAAATTGGTATGAAGTGATTATGGAAGTTACGATATTAAGCAAGCCTCAAGAAGAGGTGGCTAAAAAATTAGGAATCAGCATAAAAGTATTACGTGCAAGGTTATACAGAGCGAAGGGGTGGATTAAAAAAGAGTATGGTAATGAATATGAAAAGCTATAGGTGGTTTATGAAGGAACTGTTAGCTTATAAATAATAGTAACGTCTATTTAGAAACTAACAGTTCCTTCAGCATTATTTTATTCAGTTTGTTAATTTTTCAATTAATTCAGTAATAATTTTAATAGCATCGTTTTGGGTACTTTGCTCCATAGCTGCTATATACTTGGTTTTATTTGTATAAAGGTCATGGATGGTTTTTAGAAGTAGATCACCAGTGATTTTATCTTCTTCTAAAACTTTACTAAATCCCTGGCGTTCAAAAGATTTGGCATTTAGAATTTGATCTCCACGGCTCGATGCTGCTGGTAGTGGAATCAAAATATTTGGTTTTCTAAGTGCTAATAATTCACATATTGCATTTGCGCCAGCTCTTGATATAACAAGGTCAGATGCAGCAAATAAATTTGCTAATTCTTTATGAACATATTCATATTGAACATATCCTTTTACATCTAAAAGTGTTGCATCTACGTTAGCTTTACCGCAGAGATGAATGATTTGAAAATCATTTAAAAGGTCAGGTAGTATAGCTCTTATAGCATCATTAATAGCAACAGAGCCTAAGCTGCCACCAATAACCATTAGAACAGGCTTTTGACTTGTAAAACCACAAAAATCTAGCCCTTTCTTTTTATTGCCCTGATGGAGTTCTTCTCTAATGGGAGATCCAGATAAAACGGCTTTATCTTTAGGGAGATGATTTAATGTTTCGGGGAAGTTGCAACATATTTTGGAGGCAGAAGGAATACAAATTTTATTTGCAAGCCCAGGAGTCATATCAGATTCATGAATAATGACTGGAATTTTACTTTTTTTAGCCGCTAGTACAACAGGTACCGTTACAAAACCACCTTTAGAAAAAATAATATCAGGCTTTAATTGCTTTAGGAGTTTTTTTGCTTCATGATAGCCTTTGATTACCTTAAAGGGATCTGAAAAGTTTTTTAAATCAAAATAGCGACGTAGTTTACCAGATGAGATACCATAGTATGGAATATTCTGTTCTTTTATTAGTTTTTTCTCGATACCATCATATGACCCAATATAAGAGATATCATATTGTAGTTCTTTTAATCGAGGAAATAAAGCAATATTAGGGGTAACATGGCCAGCAGTACCGCCACCAGTCATTAAGATTCGATTCATAAAAGCTCCTTTCATAGTTGGACAGTTTTTAAATAAAATTATGTAAACAGCATAGATGATCTGTATTTTTTTCATGATATGATTACAATCTAGGAGTCAAAATCATATTGTTTCATAGAAGTATAAAACACATGAGCTTTTGATCCTAGTATCATATTATACTTTTATGAAAAAATGTCAAGAATAGAGTGTTAAATTATTGTTAGAAACGTATTAATTATAAGAGTAAGAAACATGATGGGAAGAAATATTGAGGATGAAGAGAGTATGGGAAAAAAAAACAAGAGAGAAAAAGAAGACAAGGGAAAAGTACAACCATTTAATATCACAGATGATCTGCTGAATGATACGGTATTAGATGAATTTATTAAAGAAAACTTCATACGAGCGGGGGAGCGTTATGAAGAGATGTTAAATGGGAAGTCAGAGTTGGATCATGTGATGATACCAGACGATATGTACAATAATATTAAAGAACAGATTAAAGAGTTAGAAAAAGATCATCCAAAGAGTACAGATGCGAACGAAATGGAACTCCTTAAGGAAGAGAAATATGAAGTGGAGGATCAGAAGCTTGTAAATCATGTGGATGGTGAGGAGCTTTTAAGTGAGGAAGATAAAGCGGCCTTAGAGTGGGGCAGGAGATATCAGGAAGTAAAAGATGATCCCAAAGCTTTAAAAGAGTTTTTAGAAAATAAAAGCTTAAGCAGGAACAAAAAGATAAAGAAAAAGATAAAGAAAAAGAGCAAGGGCTTTTACAAAGTAGCTGTATCAATGGGAGTGTTCATTGGAATCTTCGGAATTAGTTTATCTAGTAAGGCGAATAGAGAGGTGTTGCTTAAAACAATGACGAATTACTTTACCAATAGCTCTGAAAGATCTATGAATATGTCTGAAGATGTAATAATAGATCTAGAGGAGGATAGTGCTTATAAAGAAATAAGGGAGAAGTTGAATTGTCACTTTTACCCAATATACAAACCTGACAAACTTCAATTTATAAAATGTCTTATTGATGAAAATTCAGGAACTGCAACTATCTGGTATGAATATGGTTTAAATTCATTAAATATAAGTGTGAATGTCAATAGAGAAGGTAAAAGTTCAACGCAAATAGAAAATAAACATGCAGATAATCAGGTTTATACGTATTTGCAAGATATAGAGATAGATGTTAAACGATTAAAATCAGATCGTGGAGTGCAAATGTATTCGGCAACGTTTAGTTACAATGATGTTTATTTTGAGATAATTTCCGATTTAGATCAAGAAATATTTTATGATTTTTTACATGGAATAGAAATATATTCAACTTGACGTGATATTTTGTCAGTTCAATCGTTCTATCTATGTAACAATACAAATGATAAGTTCAAAAGGAGGAAATATGAAAGCAATAAGAAAGATTTTAAGCATTGGTTTAGTTGTATCATTAGTTAGTAGCTTTTCGTTAGTAGCTTCTGCAGAAGATGTTCAAACACCCCTAATTGGTGCTGAACAAAGTTTGCTAGATTCTGACCCTGCATTAAGGTATACCTTGATTATGAATGGTAGTGTATCGATTACTGAGACTGGTCAAGGCCTCATATCACTTTACGGTCAGACATCACCTATTGGAGTTGCAGATGTGGTTAGTATTTCTCTATATGCAGAGAGACTAAATGGAAACACATGGGTTTCGGCTGGTTCTATACCTAAGGCCATTGATTATAATTCGGTGGGTACAGGTACATATGGAACGCTAAAAGTATCAAGAGGATATTATTACCGTGGACGGGCTGTTCACAGTGTTAAAAAGGGAACACAAACGGAATCTGCTGTATCTTATACACAAGGAATCTGGATTGGATAATAAAAAAAACAAAAAAATTTGAAAAATTCGTCATTTAATGCCGTCTTATTCGTTTTATTAATATAGTTGGTAATTATTAATGAACGGATAAGGGACAATTCTGTTTATTAAAACTCCAACTCGCCTTCTAGTGAGTCTGGAGTTTTAGATCTTTTTACTGAAAAGATATCCGAAACTCTTTTTCGCTGTTATAATTATCAAACATAAGGTTTTCATATTTTCATCGTATACTAGAAAATTACGATGAAAAAAATAAGAGAAGGAGAAAATAATCTTGGATGCTATTTATTATAAGTTTTTATTTGAAAATACTAATGATGGGATATATCATATTGGTACGGTATGGGATACCTATGAGGATTTTAAACTTAATTTTATTTACGTCTGTCCATCGACAGAAAAGGTAACGAAAAAGGATGGGTTAACACCTAGGTTTATAGCAGATACATATCCTTTGGATTATTTAATCATTGCCAATTTAAGTTATGATTACTTAGAAAGGGTGATTGGATTAATAAAAAATAGGCAGATCAATACGGTGATTATGCCCTATTTTACACCAGATCAACGAAAAGAAATTATCTATTCATATGCAAAGCAGGAGAAGTTTGTTAGTGATGATATGCAAATATTTTTTGTAGATCCATATCAATATCTCATCAATTATGGTGTGGAGAACGTTTACTCATTCTTAGGTAATGGACCAATGTATGAGGAAGAGGATATATGGGATGGTGTCCATTTTGATCCTATTGATGTAAGAATACAAAGTCAGATCACTAGGCTGGAAGGTTATGAACTTCCTGTATATAAAGCTGGATATATTAAAGCAGGTTATTGGCTTTTGTATTTTGGCAATTATGGAGATGGACTTGATTCTACGATTGTTATGTATCATGGTTCTATTGGAGAAGACACAGAGCAATTAGATTCTTCTTTATGCGTGCGTAATTTTTCGAAACTACACCAATGCTATAGCGATATTACGTCCAAGGAATATACCTGTGAAATTAAATGTAATTTTATGAATGATCACGATAATTTAAGAAGGCATAATAGAGATGAAGTTAAGAAGTATATAAATGGAACATTTTTACTAGGGAATATGAAAGTATTAGGGAATGTTGAAAAGTTATACCATAGATTTGCAGTAATAAAAGAGCATGTTCGTGTCCTTGCGGTTCCTAATTCTGGAGCATTGGGTTATTGGGATAGGAGACTTTTAGGATTTGGTATGGAACATTATAAAACATATTGGGTTGGACCTAATAATAAGCTGACCCAAGCAGAAATGATAAAAGACATTCATATTGCAAGTCCCCATAATAGATATATGCTGTTAGATGAATATTTTGGTGTATGTATGTCTGGCTTCTTGAAATACAAAAACGATTACTATTCTCTATAGTATGATGTTTTTTTAAATCCAGAGGAGTCAAAGTTACCATGAGCACGGTTGAGGGTTTCAATCAAATAGGTGTGATGAATAGATATTCATGTTACGTAAAAGTAGGAAGTTCCAATATGATAAGGAACAAAAAATATGAGATAAACGAAAGAAAGATCAAGTACATAACTCCACGATAAGTCATGTACTTGATCTTTCTTTGTAAAAACT
>DVLR01000258.1 GCA_018715425.1 Candidatus Merdenecus merdavium | reverse complement strand
AGAAATGATGGTTATGAAAGGTCTCTCAAGTGCCAAAATCGATCAAATTATTTTACAATTTAGAAAAAATGGTATTGGAAAGATCAACTTAAAAGCAGTGATCACTCCTTCCAATCAAAGTTGGAACTCTTTAGAATTATATGAAGAAATAAAAAAAGAGCACCAAGAGATGACTGGTCTAATGAAAGATCAAGCCCAGAAAAAGAAATAATATTCCGATTTCTTTTTCTCTAATTGGGCATACTCTATTTATCAACAAAATGGAGGAGCCCTTAGTCATGATAAAATTATATCTGTGGTTATTTTTAAATGCATATAAAAAACTTCACATGGATTGATCTACCTAAAAGGATCTGTAGCAAATAACTCTTTTCTAAATCCTACTATAGGAATCTATAATATGAGCTGTCAATGTACCATTTGTAATAATGGTCGTTCCCTCTGTCTTCCTACAGCATACTACCACCTGTACACTGTAATTACAGCGTTCTTTCAATATGGACTCTGTATCACAGATCTGAAAAGATAAGGTGTCTGTTTCTACCTTCCTTTGGTTTTCTCTGGAAAACAGCCACATAGAACTTAAGGGAATCTTATGGATTTGGCTACCATATTGCTTAAATATCTGAAAAGATAAGGTTACAACTGCATCCATGGTTAAAATATTACATCCAAATTCAAGTTTAATCATAGGCCTTCTAAGTTTAGATAAATTCAAATTCATATTCGTAATAATATATGTACTGTTTTGGGCTGTTCCCTCCATTAATGTTAGGCTGCCCATAAGACTTTGTTTTAAATACGTTTGGTTGGTAGGCTTATCCCACTTCATTTGTATCTTCTGGCGTCTTTTTTGCTTTATCTTTTTTTTCTTATCTTCTTTCTTTTCTCTGGCATAGACCTTCTTGTACATCTCTTCTGGTGCTCTCTTTTTTTTGTAAGTCCCTACCGTGTGTTTTTCTAACAAGGCTAATCCCGTCTGTTCTATTTCTGTCTCCTCTAATTTTCTCTCTTCTGCCCTTCTTTCATCTCTCTTTATCTCTTCTATTATTTGTTCATTTTCATGTAAATCCTCTTCCGTCAGCTTTACCTTATCCTGTTTTTCCTCTGATCCATTCTGCCTCATATGATAAGGCTGGTTCTGTCTTGTTATTTGTCTCCTTGGAAAAAATAAAGGATTGAAATTCAAGTTATTTTTCGGAAATGTTTGCCGTCTCTGATTCATTTAACCCCTCCTTTTAAGATGTTTCTTCACAGAGCTTTCTAAAGGCTCATTTATCTAAATCATAAGCTTAGGTAAATAAGCCTTTACTACAACTGAATCATAATAACAAAAGCACAAGGGATGCTAAAAATCCCACGAATCATCTACAATGAATGCCGATAAGGTATTATTTCCTAGGTTCGTAAGTCCTACCGTTGGTACAGCTGCAACAGTGACAACTACAGTGTAGGTACAGCACTTTCCGTTACATGAATCGCAATCACATACCATAAAAGAAAAAGTATTACCATGAGTTATGGTCCCTTTCGTAGAAAATGTAAAAACAGGTCCAATAGGAATAGGTGCTAATAAATCTTTACACTGTTTATAAACTTGAAATTGCAAATGTAAGCTGGCACTGGTTGTAGAAATATTAGTAGAAAACTGAATGTTTCCATATGGTTTTCTCATTTTTGATGTATCCACAGTCAAAGCTGCCACAGTAAAATGCACTCCAGCTTTCGTAGCTGCTGGCAAGGCTAGTGCTCCATTATCTTTACATTTTAAAATGGTTTTACCAAATGATTTCTTTCCTTCTTCCTCTTTAAACCTATATCGATTGAATCTGGAATCTATTCTTCTTTTTGATCTTCTATAACTATCTCTATCTATGATTAGAGGACATGGTAAGCAACTGTCATAACACTTTTGACAGCCCTGCCCTCTATGACACCTCTTTTCGTATCCTTCCAGACATTTTTTAGACTTTTGATCTTTGCTCCACTCATTACCATATGGATGGTTTTTGGGCTCTTTATCATGATACTCACCTTGTTTTTTTGTCACAAGCTGTACTTGTTGTAATTCTTTTTGTAAATCTACACTTTCTGTTCCTATTTCTTTTTCTTCTTTTTTATATCCTTCAGGATGATCAAGATTACATTCCATCCCTACCTTATGCTCTTCTACCACTTTTTTATAGTCTTTATCCCCTTGAATATGATCTTTATTTTCTTTTTCTCCACTTTCCAACTTTGGTTCTTTATTTTCTAATTCTATATTACCATCTTCCATCCCTCTGTTATAGCCATTGTACCCTCTATTTATTCCTCTATTGTTATACATTCTATTTTGAAACATTTTATTATTATCTTGATACTTTCTTTCAAACTCTTCATTCTCTTCGAAAGATTTATCTGTAATATCCATTACTCTCCTCCTTGAGCAAATTTTTAATTGATATTTAGGATCTTTCATCCCTTTTATAAAGCTAAAATAAGGAATACCATTTCTTTCTAAAATAGAATCTTAGCAAACAAAGCAATTAACGAATATATTAATTGCTTTGTTCATTTAGATAAGAAGCTAATCAGCTTTTACAGTAAACCATTTCTTCGTCATCCTTTTACTGTCTTTTAAATGGTACTCTTACCCATTTGATTAGCAATCACAAGATTCATCCACAACAATAGCTGAAAGAATAGCATTGTTAATTGAAGTAACACCAATGGTTGCAATGCCAGCTACTGTAGCCACAACACTGTAGGTACAGCATTCATCGTAACAAGAGTCACAATCACAAACAAAAAATGAAAAAGAATCGCTAGATGTAATCTCGGCTAATCTAGAAAACGTCCAAACAGGCCCTACTGGAATAGGAACTAACTGATTCTTACATTGTTTGAAAATTTGGAAGTTCAGGGTTAAAGCTGCTGCTGTAGCTACAATATTACTAGCAAATTCAAATTTGATACAAGGCTTATTGAATTTGGAAGTATCAACGGTAACCGTTGCTACATTAAATGTTGTTCCAGCTAATGTTGCTAAAGGTAAGGTAACAGCGCCTGGAGTACCACATTTTAATACTGTTTTATTTGGTTTTGGTCTATATTTTTTCTTTTCACATTTTTCTGGTTGATGACGGCTACAATCTTCTTCGCAGTAATCATATTCGTCATAATAATCATTATATTCATAACTCATTTCAGTTATCCTCCTAAGGATATATTATTTAAGAATCTTAACAGAACAGGAAATTATATGCTCTGATTCTTATATTACATTATATTAATGAATAATTTTTTTGTGATAAATACGCAACAATATAACGTCTCAAAATCCATCTGCTTATTTTTGTACAACAAAATAGAGACTATATATTCATATACTCTCCATTTGTATTTTTATCTCTTTATTATTTTTATTTAAGATACGGACATCTCTTTTAATCTTCTTAAATCCTCTTCAGCATGATATGAACTTCTCACTAAAGGACCACTGGCAACGCATTTGATTCCCATCTCAAGGGCTACTTGCTTATACCTTTCGAACTGATCAGGATGTACATACTCCCTTACCTTATAATGTTGTAATGATGGCTGTAAATACTGTCCTATGGTTATCATATCACAATCAATATTCTTTAGCTCCTTCAATAACTCCAGAACTTGCATCTGCGTTTCCCCAAGACCTACCATAAAACCAGATTTGGTAAAAATATCTGGTCTTAGATCCTTAACCTGTTTCAGCAATTCTAGTGAACGCTCAAACACGGCCTGAGGACGAACATCTTTATATAACTGAGGTACGGTTTCCACATTGTGATTTAAGATATGAGGAGATGCATCTAATACTGTTTTAAGGTCTTTTACCTCACCTTTAAAATCTGGAATCAAAACTTCTATGGTAACATGGGGAACTCTGTTTCTAACAGCTAAAATCGTATCTGCAAAGTGCTTCGCTCCACCATCTGGAAGATCATCTCTCGTTACCGAGGTAATCACCACATGCTTCAAGTTCATGGATTCTACAGCATGGGCTACGTGTTCTGGTTCCTTTGGATCTACTGGCTCTGGTTTTGCAGTTGTTACCTTACAGAATCTACAACTCCTCGTACAGTTTACTCCTAGAAGCATAAAGGTAGCAGTACCACTCTTATAACATTCCCCTTGGTTTGGACATCCTGCTTCTGTACATACTGTATTTAAATGAAGAGATTCTAAGGTTCTACTTACCTTTCCAAGCTGAGCTCTACCTTTTTCAATTTTTAGCCATTCCGGCTTTCTTACATGTGCCACATTTCCCCCTCCTATCTACAATCGCTTTCTTTATGCTAAATAAGGGCTGTTAACAACTCTTCTCCACTGATATTTGTAAAGTAATGCTCCATATTGATGGTTGATAATCGCTGCTTTAAAGCATCTCTTTCATATAATGACTCTTCCAATACCTTCTCAATATCCTTGATTTCACCATGGCTAAAAAAGTCACCATAAATTTTTACTTTATGAATCCTACCCTTTTTCACATCTAGATATACCTCTACAATTCCACCTGATAACTTGGTTTCTAGTTGTACGTTAAAGCTAGGAGTTTTTCCGTAAATCCATTGAGGTGTCGCATGTTTTTTTAAAGACTTCTGATAAACCTCTTCCCACTGCTCATCACTTAACACGAAAAGCTTTGAATCTTTCGTTCTTCTCTTTACTTCATGAAACAAATGAGAACGAAACTCCTCAATATCCATAGGGTTGTACATATGATCGGCAATATTGGTCACACGACTTCTTACCGAGGATACACCTTTCCCCCTTAATTTAATTTCTTTCACCTTTAAAGCTTTTGCAAGTTTGGACACATCTGCATTGTACATAAGGGTCCCATGATGAAGAACTTTATCTTTATATCTACATTGAGCATTTCCAGAAAACTTTTGTCCATGAATCTCTAAATCATTTCTTCCAGAAAAACTAGCCTCTATTCCCATATCTCTTAGAACCCTTAAAATAGGAGTGGTAAATTTTTTAAAATCGGAAAAATCATCTTTCCCATTACAGCTGATAAAGCTAAACATAATATTCCCTGGATCTGTAAAAACCGTTCCTCCCCCTGTGATTCTTCGAACTAATTTCATATTATGTTCTCGTATATAATCCATATCTACCTCTGCATAAGCATTTTGGTTTTTACCAAGGAGGATCGCCGTTTCATTTCTCCATAGAAGGAAGCAGTCTTCCTCTGTATGATCCATAAGCCATTCTTCTAATGCATGATTCATATAGGGGTCTTTATTGTTGTTTTCTACAAATAGCATGGATAACCCTTCTCCCTTTTCATCCCTGTCTAACTGTATTTCCCTTTCTCTATTTTAAGCACAAGTTTTCCTAGTGCATAGATCAATAGAATACTAATAGGCAGATTAATAAGATTATTTACTATTCTAAGCCAATTAAAATGGCTTCCTGCTGTAGCTCCATAAAGCATCTTGCTCCAAATAAAATTTAATCCAAAGCTAACCAACAGTAGATTCAATACCCTTACCAGGGTAATCCTCCATATGGTTAATTTTCTTCCATATAAGAATATTCCATATAGAAACAAAGAGACCATTTCGCTGATGGTATATCCAATAAAAAATGGTCCTGCTGGTTTCGCCACATATCCTACTAAATCCCCTACAAACCCGAAAACAATCCCAACCCATGGACCATATAAAATAGATACTATAGCCCCTGGTAAATAGGCAATACTAAATAATTTAAAGGTTGGAGTTATAAATATAGAAAACTGGCTCAGCACGATTTTAAGTCCGATCATTAAAGAAATGATCACTAGATTACGTGTTTTAAACATGTCTTTGTATCCAAGTGATGATTTAAGTGTTGTTTTCAATAGACGCCTCCTTTACTCTTCCAAACTGTTTATCATAAAGGATATCATCCATCATGTATCAGTGGAAGTGAAATGATGCCGCAAGCTTCAGCCTTTCGTCTGACGGGAACTTCCTTGCCGTCAGCACTTAACGCATCATTTCTACTCTGATTTATATATTTCTTTTTCTGTTATTACCATATCAACCTTTTGATCCCAAACATCCACTGGGACCTTATGAAGCAATAGGGATTCTCTGCAAAGAGCTGCCTTTACAAAAGAAGCATGTTCTAGATAGCGATCGTAGTATCCTCCACCCTTTCCAAGGCGGTTAAGTTTTCTATCGCATGATAAGCAGGGAATGATAGCAAGGTCTATCTCATGAGGGGAAATGAGCAAACTGTTGTCTTTAGGTTCTAAAATCCCCCAAAACCCTTCCTCAAGATCCAAAAAACTCTGGATTTCATAAGCTTCCATTCTGCCTTTATCCATACATTTAGGAACAACTACCCGTTTCCCAAGCTCCCATGCTTTTTCTATCATGGGAGCCGTATTAATTTCTTCCTTAGTACTGACAAAGATAAAGATCACCTTTGCCTGTGAAAATTCCTTTAAGGAGGATACCTTTAAAGCAATGGCAGTATCTGACTCTCTCATCTCTTGTATCTCTAAGCTTTTCTGTTTTAACTTGATTTTTTCACGGCATTGTTCCTTTAGATTTGCTATCTTGTCCTCCATAACTCCACCCTACTTTTACTCATAAATTGGATATCTATCACAAAGAGCTACAACTCTTGAGCGTATCTCATCTTGTTTCGTTTCAAATTCTGTGGCAGCTAAGAAAATCAACTCTGCAACTTCATCCATATCATCTTCATTTAATCCTCTTGCAGTAACGGCTGGTGTTCCGATTCTGACACCGCTTGTTACAAAGGGACTTCGTGGATCATTTGGAATCGTATTTTTATTTACTGTGATATATACTTCATCTAAACGGTGCTGCATTTCTTTTCCTGTAATATCTTTGTTTCTTAAATCAACCAACATTAAGTGATTATCGCTGCCACCTGTTAACAAAGTAAAACCTCTCTTTACAAGGGCTGCTGCTAATGCTTTAGAGTTATCTAAAACCCGTTGCTGGTACTCTTTAAATTCTGGTTTCAATGCTTCCCCAAGGCAAACGGCTTTAGATGCAATAATATGCATCAATGGACCACCTTGTGTTCCTGGGAAAATTGCTTTGTTAAACTTCTTACCAAACTCTGCATCCTTACAAAGAATCATTCCTCCACGAGGGCCTCGAAGAGTTTTATGAGTCGTGGTTGTGACTACATCTGCATAAGGAATAGGACTTTGATGAAGTCCCGCTGCTACTAATCCAGCAATATGAGCCATATCTACAAATAAATAAGCCCCCACCTCTTTGGCAATCTCTGCAAAAAGATCAAAACGAATGGCTCTAGGATAAGCTGATGCTCCAGCTACAATCATTTTGGGTTTGTGTTCTTTTGCTAAGGCTCTTAAGGTATCATAATTAATTTCTCCAGTCACATCATCTACACTATATGGAATAAAATTAAAGTATTTTCCTGAAATATTTACTGGACTTCCATGTGTTAAATGTCCACCGTTATCTAAATTCATTCCCAACACAGTATCCCCTGGCTCTAAAAGAGCGAAGTATACCGCTGTATTGGCCTGTGCACCTGAATGTGGCTGTACATTTGCATATCCAGCATCAAATAACTTACAAGCTCTTTCTATGGCAATGTTTTCCACTACATCTACGCATTCACAGCCACCATAGTAACGTTTTCCTGGATAACCCTCTGCATATTTATTCGTCATGACATTAGCCATAGATACCAGCACTGGTTCAGACACAATATTTTCAGATGCAATAAGCTCTAAGTTACGCCTTTGACGCTTTCCTTCGTCTTCAATTGCCTTACCAACTTCTTGATCATACTCAGTGATGTACTTCATAATCTCGTTTACCATATCATTGATCTCCTCTATTCTAATATTCTAGTAGTAGATATGGTAAGAAAAAACTTTCTACCATATCTAAGAGTATATAAGGTCATTGTACCACTATTTTCAATGTGGGGAAATATAAAAATATAATTTTATATTCCCCCACTCTTTCATCCCCCTATTTTATAAACATCTTTCTCATCCCTGCCCACGATTTTACCGTACTTATTCTTCCATCACTTTTTGGGAATAATATGAATTCCATGGCCAAGAGCTCCATCAACCGCCTCTGTTACTGCTTCTGTAAAAGTTGGATGAGGCCTGATGACGGATCTCAACTGATCTATCGTTAATTGATGAACAATGGCCGTTGTCAGCTCACTAATAAGATCCGTCGCTCTTGCGCACATCAAGTGAGCTCCTAAAAGAACCTCTGTTTCTTCTTCGAATACTAATTTAATAAAGCTTCTCTCCTGTGCCTCGATGACAGATTTACAGTTCCCAGCTAAACTATACTTCCCTATCTTCACAGGAATATTCTGTTCTTTTGCCTGTTCTACAGTCATACCAACTGAAGCAATTTCTGGATCTGTATAGATACAAGATGGTATGACTTTTAAATCAATGGGTGACTCTTCTTCGATCATATGAGAAACTGCATGAATCCCTTGAGCTGATGCCACATGAGCCAACTGTATATTTCCATCCACCACATCCCCTATGGCATATATATTTGGGATTGAAGTTTGTAAATTTTCGTTTACTACAATACCGCGATCACAGGTAATAGAAATACCTTCTCCAAAAAGTCCTTCTAAATTTACTCTACGGCCTATAGCCACTAATACAGCCTCCGCTTCCACACTTTGTTCTTTCCCTTTTTTATTGAAATGACAGATCAGCCCGTGCTCTCCCTCTTC
>DVLR01000257.1 GCA_018715425.1 Candidatus Merdenecus merdavium | reverse complement strand
GATGAAGCCCAGCGCCATGCTTATAAATACATCCCGGGGCGGTGTGATAAATGAGGGAGACCTTTATGAAGCATTACGTTGCCATAGAATAGCCGGGGCCGCATTGGACGTGACTTGTATTGAACCATTTCCCTTAGACAGCCCTCTGCGTACTTTGGACAATATTCAGTTCTCTCCCCACACCGCAACGGCAACTTATGAAGCGATGCACAACCTGTATACAGCTTGTGCGGTACAGACGATACAATATTATCAGGGTGAGGAAATCAATCACACGGTGAATCCAGAATATAAAAAGTATCTGTAAAATTAAAAGTATAAAAATGCCGGATCAGGCAGAGATGGATGTCCCTAACCTGATCCGGCATTTCTTCATTAAAACAGAATATGTTAGTATTTGAATATTATAAGTCATTAAAGATATCTCGAAAATACTATATTATCAAAAGTAGAAAAAGTATTATAACAGACTAAAGAATTTTATTTAATCATAATAGAATTGGTTTGTATATTTAATACTTTAATTTATTCTAATAGATTAGGGAGAGATAAGATATGGTAAGAGGATTTGAGACTCACAAAATAAGAAAATGCGAAGAGCTGTCATCAGCTTTATGGGACTTTCAAGCTTTAGCGGGTACAGAGAAGGGCAAAGAATATCAGGTTATCGTGCCAAGCTGCTGGGAGAACTATCCAGGCATGGAAGCATATCGTGGTAAAGCTATGTATTCAAGAGCCTTTGAAGCGGAAGGAAATATTCGGTTAGAATTTAAGGGAGTAAGCCACACTGCTACCATATTAGTAGATGGTAAAACAGTAGGAAGCCATTATAATGCATATACAGCTTTTGAGGTTATATTGCGTAATCTTCCAGCAGGAATGCATACATTAGAAGTCATCGTGGATAATTCATTTGGAGAGGAATCGGCCCTTCATATACCCAATGATTATCAATCTTATGGAGGAATTTCCAGAGCTGTAGTTAAGGAAAAAATAGAGGATGCTTATGTAAAATGGGTTCATTTCACTCCGGTCTGGAAGACAAATAAACAAAAAGATGGGACAGATAAGGCCTGGTTTGGTAAAGCGGAAATCTGTCTATGCAATGTATCAAATGAAGACTTTGAAGGTTCTATTGAGGTTAAACTCGAAGATAATAAAATCGTAACATTACCTGTTACATTGCAAAAAAATGAAACTAAAGTTATTGAAACAGAAGAAATACTGTGCAGCAATGTAGAAATGTGGTGTCCGCAAACCCCAAATCTTTATTACCTTACCACCATTTTGAGGAATAAGGAAAATGTTCCGATGGATGATTGTATTGAACGTGTAGGGTTTAGAGAAATCCGCATAGAGGGAAAGGATCTATTATTAAACGGCAAAAAAATATTTATAAAAGGACTGTGCAGGCATGAAGATCATCCCCAATTCGGGTGTGCGCTTCCGCTGGAGGCCATGCAATATGATCTAATGCTGGCAAAAGATTTAGGGGCAAATTCTATAAGAGCAGTACATTATCCTAATGATGAACTGTTTTTGGACTTATGTGATGAACAGGGAATTCTGGTATGGGAAGAGAATCACGCCAGAGGCCTGTCAGAACAGGATATGAGAAATCCTTTTTTTGAGGAACAATGTGAAACATGTATAACTGAGATGATTACAGCACACTATAACCACCCTTCCATTTATATATGGGGAATATTAAATGAATGCGCAAGCCATACGGAATATGGAGAACAATGTTATAAAAAGCAATATGATCTCATTAAAAGTTTAGATGATTCACGTCCTCGTTCCTCGGCCAGCTGCCAGTTTAAGACGGACAGATGTTTTGGGTATCCAGAAGTAGTATCATATAATATTTACCCTCAGTGGTATCATGATACCCCAGTTAAGGAATATCTGGAAGATTTATATAACTGGGTTCAGACAGATACAGAAGGAAACGGAAAACCGTTCTTGATTACGGAAATCGGCGCAGGTGCAATTTATGGATATAGACATCCCTCTCAGGTGAAATGGACAGAAGAATATCAGGCAGAAACGTTGAGCAAACAAATTAAGGCAGTAGCCGGGCACGATGGCTGCAGTGGTATTTATATCTGGCAGTTTTGTGACGGAAGAGTCAGCGACAGTTGGTTCCATACCCGTCCCCGTACCATGAACAATAAAGGTATCGTAGACGAGTACAGAAGAAGAAAATTATCTTATGATGTAGTCAAAGAGATATTTTCAGGTATTGAAACATATAAAAAATAGGGCAATACATGATGAAAATATCAGAGTTATGGTATCGGAGGTCCATACTTTCGGTATTGACCTGGAGTTATATGAGTGGATGCTTTAAATTGCCTGTAAAAATGAATATCACTCGTATAGCCACAGCGTTCTGCAATCTCTTCTACAGTGAAATTAGTAGTAGATAATAAAAATTGTGCCTGTTCGATACGCAGATGAATCAAATCTTTTTGAAATGAAATACCAAAATAATCGGTATACAAATGTTGAAAATATGATTCACTGACACCAATCTGCTTTGCATAATCTTTTATATTATGTTTTTCCGATAAGTTATTTTGCATCTCTAAACGTAAGGACTGTAGTTGAGACTCGTAGGTAGAAATCCCCAATGCAGCATGATTTTTATTATCGTGGGCAATCAAAAGGTGATTAATAAGGACTGTAAATAGAGAATCAATATTAACTTTTTTGTAGGGAGGCTTTGAATAGGAAGCCTCCCATAATATTTGCCTGATTAAAGAAGTAAACATCTTAGTGTCACCAATAGGGAATAATTTGTTAACCATCGGAAAAGTTTCAGCAAAGGTATTGGGAGTATCAACATGAAAGTGCAGCCAATCATCTACATAGATGCCGCTTGGATTGCCATAACGGTAAGGTGTATCGGGTGAAATTATAATTGCGTATCCAGGAGTAGTCTGGGTAAAAACTTCATCTATATGAAATTGTCCGGCTGTATGTACAATAAGCATAAGATAATTAGTTACACCAACAGGACATGAACGGACAAATGTATTGGGATGTTTTGCTTCAAAGCCACCGTGAATTATTTGATACATATCATTCTCTCCATAATTTAATAAATTGCAGGTTTAAAAGAAAAAAACAATATTATAACTTGCAGTTTAAACCTATAATAGCAGAATAAGTTAGTTAGTTGACATTATATGTTATTAATTAAATGATGTCAATAATGTAATATGAATCTATAAAAACCATAAGAAAAAAATACCGAAGGCCAAAAAAAGTCATATATGATAAAAAAACAGCTGTTAAATTTGTGTAAAATGCACAAATAGTTTGGCGCTGGTTAATTTCTTATTAAGTGCTATCAAAATGGAGGAAAATCGATGAAAAAGAGATGGGTTAGTATTTTATTGTGTGCAACGATGATTATTACAGCAGGCTTAACAGGCTGCGGGGGAAACACAAATAGTGGTAAAAAAGAAGGGACAGAAGGAAAAGTACATTTAAAATGGGCTATGTGGGATTACAGCCTTATTGATTACTGGGAAGATTTAGCAGATGAGTACATGAAAACTCATCCGGATATAGAAATAGAGTGTGTGGATTTTGGCTCTAATGATTATTCCAATGTCCTTGCTACTGAGATGTCAGGGAGCGGTACGGAAATAGATATAGTGAGCATAAAAGATGTCGTAAGTTATGCCACTTTAATTGAAAAAAATGCCATAGTACCACTTGACGATTATATAGCTAAAGATAATGTGGACCTTGCAAAGTTTAATGGAGTTACAGATCAGGTAACAGTAGATGGCAAGTTATATGAGCTGCCATTTAGAAATGATGTATGGTGGATTTTTTATAATAAAGATATCTTCGATGAAAAGGGATTGGAATATCCGACGAATGATATGACATGGGAAGAGTATGACAAGCTGGCAAGAGAGGTAACCGATACTAATTTTGGCTCAGAAGTATACGGAGCACATTATCATCCCTGGCCCTCTACCGTTCAATTGTTAGGTACTTTAGATGGTGAACATAGTATCTTAGACAAAAAATACGATTTTATGAAACCATATTATGAAATGGTTTTAAAGCAGGAAGATGACGGAGTTTGTATGAAGTATCCGGATCTGATAACCGAAGGTCTCCATTATTCAGCAGCGTTTTCAAATGGAAATATTGCGATGATGAATATGGGAAGCTGGGCAGTTACTACGTTATTAACAAAACTTTCAAGTGGTGAGTTTGATCCGGAGCTTTGTGGAAACTGGGCGATAGCAAGCTATCCACATGCAGAGGGTGTTGAAGCGGGAACGACGTTGGGAGCGATTACAGGACTTTCCGTCGCACAGGAATCTGACAACAAAGATGAAGCTTGGGACTTTATTAACTGGGTATCAGGTGAGGAAGGTGCAAAAGTATTGGCTAAGACGGGAAATTTCCCTGCAATCAGCAATGATGCTGTCAGACAAGAGATTTCTTCTATGGAAGGTTTTCCACAGGACGAGCAGTCTATGGAAGCGCTTAATTACAAAAAAATGTATCTGGAAACACCATATGGAAAGGACTTGTCTCAAATTAACGAAGTTCTTGGTACCTATCACTCTATGATTATGAATCGTGAGTGCACAGTGGAAGAAGGCATTACTAAAATGAATGAGGAAACAGCTAAAATTCAATAGGATTTGAAAATACTCGGAGTGGGTGCCGGCAGTATTGTCGGCACCTTTTAAATTTAAAGTGAGGTGTATTATGAAAACTCATACATTAAATGAGAGAGAGAAAAAGAGAAAAAGAAGAAACAATCTTGTGGCTTATAGTTTCATAGCTCCTAATTTTATCGGGTTTGCCGTATTTACTTTAGTACCCATTGTAGTTGCCTTTTATATGGCTTTTTGTCAATGGGACGGGAGTAATCCGGCAAAGTTTATCGGATTTGATAATTTTATTAATTTGACTAAAGATACATTCTTTTTAAATGCACTGCTTAATACATTTTTGTACTGTTTGGGAACAGTACCCATCACTATGATTATTTCCTTGGGTCTTGCGGTACTCCTAAATCAGAAAATAAAAGGCCGTGGACTGATTAGAGCTATCGCGTGCTTCCCTTACGTTGGTTCTATTATTGCGGTTACTACAGTATGGAGAATGTTGTTTCATCCTACGAAGGGACCAGTAAATTCAATCTTATTTGATTTGTTTCAAATGGATTCTTTACCCCAATGGTTTAGTGGAAGACTGATTATACTTTCTTATATTTTATTTTCATTATGGAAATCCATGGGATATTATATGGTTATTTATCTTGCAGGACTACAGGGGATACCCAATGAATTATATGAAGCTGCCGAACTGGACGGCGCTGGCAGATGGCAGAAGTTCAGGTATGTCACATGGCCGCAATTAAGATCAACCACATTTTTTGTTGTTATTATTCTTACCATAGGCTGTTTTAAAATATATGATACAGCGGTTTTATTATCGGGCACCAATAATATGTCCACCTCATCAATGGTATTGGTATCCTTTATTTATACGAAAGCATTTACTAATTGGAATTTGGGATATGCATCAGCAGCAGCTATCTGTCTGTTTTTAATTGTTTTGGTGGTTACTCTGATACAGTTTAAAAACGAGTCGAAATTTTCAAATGATTAAAAAGGGGGAGAGGGCACTATGCATTCTATAAGTTTTAATAAAAAAATCAATAAGATAGTGATTTATATTCTGTTGATTCTAGTTGTTATTATTACCGTGGTTCCATTTGTTTGGATGCTTTCTGCATCTATTAAGGTAGATAGAGAAGTATTTCAGATGAAACCATTTGTACTTATTCCAGATAATGCAAAGTGGAGTAATTACATAGATATATGGAGTAGAATTCCGTTAGGAACATTTATTAAAAATACGATTATTTTAACAGTAGTAGTTACCTTGCTTCAGTTGTTTACCAGCTCATTTGCGGCGTATGCATTTGCTAAAATGGAATTTTCAGGTAGAAAAACATTGTTTCTGGCCTATGTTTCCACCATCGCGATGCCTTGGCAGGTATATATGATACCACAGTTCTTAATGATGAGAGAAATGGGGTTGAATGATAGGCTTTTAGCCATAGTAATATTACAGGCATTTTCAGCCTTTGGAGTGTTTTTAATGAGGCAGTTTTACATGAGTGTACCAGATTCACTTTGTGAGGCCGGAAGAATTGATGGTATGAGCGAATATGGAATATATGCCAGAATTATGCTTCCATTATCCAAACCATCCTTAGCGACGTTGACAATATTTACATTCGTAGCAACATGGAATGATTATTTAGGACCTACTATTTATTTGAAAACAGAGGCTAAGAAAACCATTCAGATAGGATTGCAAAGATTTATTGGACAGTATTCCAGTGAATATGGGCTGATGATGGCGGGAGCCGTGATTTCTTTGGTGCCTGTATTAATCGTATTTTTAGCTCTTCAAAAACACTTTGTTGCAGGCGTGGCAACTTCAGGTATAAAAGGATAGTAATTTTTCATAGAAAGGAATAGAAATTAATGGTGAATAGCAGTCTTTGGGCACAGGAGATTTCCGACAAAATAAAAAGTAAAATGATAGTTGTCGCAGCTAGAAATAAACATAAGATTCCATATACAACAGAAAATGGAGTTTATGATGACTGGACGGATAAAAATATCTGCTGGTGGACGAATGGATTTTGGGGTGGCATCATGTGGCAGATGTACCATGCCACAGAAAATAATCTTTATAGAGAAATAGCGATCGAAGTAGAAGAAAAGCTGGATAGAAATCTCATGAATCATGGGGGAATGGACCATGACAGCGGATTTAAGTGGCTTCCTACCTCAGGAGCTCATTATAGAAAGGATGGAGATAAGGCGGCATATAATAGAGTCTTGCTTGCAGCAGACAATCTGGCAGGACGCTTAAATACAGCCGGAGGTTTTTTAAGGGCGTGGAATGATCCAGGCAGTGGAGATAAGGCAGGCTGGGCAATTATTGATTGTATGATGAATTTGCCTTTACTATACTGGGCATCAGAATTAACTAAAGATCCCAGATATAACCAAATTGCCAGAATCCATGCGAATATGGCTAAGAAATATTTTGTAAGGGATGACGGTTCGGTTAAGCATATTGTTGAATTTGATCCATTATCAGGGGAATATATAAGGTCACATGGCGGGCAGGGATATAAGAGGGGGTCTGTCTGGACCAGAGGACAAGCCTGGGCCATATATGGGTTTGCTTTAAGTCATCAGTATACGCATGATGAAGAAGCTCTGAAGTACGCAGTAAAAACAGCAGACTATTTTATAGAGAACATCCCGGAGAAACATGGAATACCGGTGGATTTCATGCAGCCGGAGGACTGCGTATGGGAAGATTCCACAGCAGCAGTAATTGCCGCCTGTGGTATGCTGGAAATAAAGAAATATATGCCTGAAGACAGTGGGAAAAAATATGAGGAAGCCGCATTGAAATTGCTGCATTTTGTGGCGGAAGAAAGGTGTAATTGGACGGAAGAAACGGATAACATAGTAGAGAGATGTACGGCAGCATACCATGATAAAGAGCATGAATTTGCAATTGTTTATGGAGATTATTTCTTTATTGAAGCAATTTGGAAACTTACGGAGCAGGAACTTTTTATTTGGTAAAGGAAGATGGTATGATATTTCAATCAGACACACTTGATTATGAACTTAGCCCTTATACAGGGCTTACAAGGGAGAGCTGGTTAGGGGCAGCTGAATATTTACTGACGGGGATATTCCAGAATATAATGGACGAAAATGCTCCTGTCATAATGCCAAGGCATGATACAAAGGTTACCTATCCTCATCCGGAAGCTGATGCTAATATTTTGGAAGTTGAAAAGAAGGCAGAAATATTTGAAGGATTGGCACGTTCCTTTTTTATTGCAGCTCCTTTGATTCATAATAGACCGGAAGTAACTATTTGCGGATATAAGATACGGGAGTATTA
>DVLR01000256.1 GCA_018715425.1 Candidatus Merdenecus merdavium | reverse complement strand
CTTCTGAATATATGGTAATATTTTTGCTCCTGGTGTCTTTACAGCAGTTCCATCTGCGATGGTATTGATTTCAGGCAAAGTGACTACTTTTCCTTCCTTCAAAGAAGTTTGCATACAATTAGCTCCTGCTGGCTCTACACCAATGACTTTTATATTAGGATTTAACATTTTAGCAAGAGTAGATACTCCTGCTGCTAATCCGCCACCACCAATTGGTACCAAAATATAATCTACAATTGGTAGCTCTTTTATGATTTCCATGGCTATGGTTCCTTGACCTGTAGCAACGTCTAAATCGTCGAAAGGATGAATAAAAGTATATCCATGTTCTTTTGCTAATTCATAAGCGTGGTCACATGCCTCATCGTAGTTAGCTCCATAAAGTATGACTTCTGCCCCATATCCCTTGGTTCGATTTACTTTAATCAAAGGTGTTGTCATAGGCATAACAATAACAGCCTTTGTATTGGTTAGGTGAGCTGCATATGCTACACCTTGAGCGTGATTGCCAGCAGATGCTGCTACCAAACCTTTGGCTCTTTCTTCTTCTGAAAGAGAGCTGATTTTATAATAGGCTCCGCGGATTTTGTATGCACCTGTCAACTGCATATTTTCTGGTTTTAAATAGACTTTATTTCCTGTTTGTTCACTTAAGTAATCGCTATATAATAGCTTTGTCTGGACTGCTACTTTCTCGACTATTTCTGATGCCTTTTCAAATTTTTCTAATGTTAACATGGATTTCATCCTCTCTGTTTATCCTGTATCTCCTTATTAAACCATCTATAGAATCCTTTGGTAAGGAGAACACTGGGTTATCCTCAATTTTATCTTCTAATTATAACTACTCTTCATCCGAAATCTGGAAAAGAGCATTTACAAACTCATTTGGGTCAAATTTTTGGAGATCATCGATACTTTCTCCAACACCAATATATTTGACTGGAATACCTAGCTCTGCTTGAATGGCTACCGCAATACCACCTTTTGCAGTTCCGTCTAATTTAGTTAAAATAATCCCTGTAATATCCGTAATCTCTTTAAATTGTCTCGCTTGAGCCAATGCATTTTGCCCTGTGGTACCATCTAAAACCACAAGTGTCTCCCGAAAAGCTTCTGGATATTCTCTTTCCAGTACCCGATTGATCTTTCTAAGCTCTTCCATTAAATTCTTTTTATTATGAAGACGCCCAGCAGTATCACAGAGCAGAACGTCTGCTTTTCTTGCTTTTGCCGCTGCTACTGCATCATAAACAATAGCTGCTGGATCTGCGCCTTCTTGTCCACCAATAATATCCACCCCTGCACGATTTGCCCATTCTGTCAGTTGTTCCCCTGCAGCTGCGCGGAAAGTATCGGCAGCTGCTAAAACCACCTTTTTATTCTGATCCTTTAGCTTTCCAGCTAATTTTCCTACAGAAGTGGTTTTACCAACGCCATTTACTCCAACGACCAATACAACCGACTTTTTTTCTTCAAAATCGTAAGCCGTCTCTCCTACGTTCATCTGCTCTTTGATACTATTAATTAATAATTGTTTACATTCAAAGGGCTCTTTGATTTTTTGTTCTTTTATTTTCTCTTTTAAATCTTCAATAATAGCTGTAGTAGTATTGATTCCAATATCACCCATGACTAAAATTTCTTCAATTTCTTCATAGAAATCATCATCTATACTGGTGAATCCACTAAAAATAGAATCAATTCCAGATACAATATTATCCCTAGTTTTAGAGAGCCCTTCTACTAATCTTTTAAAAAAACCTTTTTTCTCTTCCATGTTACTCTCCTTTTCTTACTCTATCCCCTTTATATTTTACTACTTATCAAGCTCATCTTCAATCAAGTTTACAGAAACCAAAGTAGATACACCTTTCTCCTGCATAGTGATACCATACAAACGATCGGCAGCTGCCATAGTACCTCTTCTGTGTGTAATAATAATAAATTGTGTATGGTTTGTCAACTTATGTAAGTACTGTGCATACCTACTAACATTGGAGTCATCAAGTGCTGCCTCAATCTCATCTAGAAGACAGAAAGGTGATGGCTTTAGATTTTGAATAGCAAATAAAAGAGCAATGGCTGTTAAAGCTTTTTCTCCACCAGAAAGCTGCATCATGTTCTGCAGCTTTTTCCCAGGAGGCTGAGACGTAATCTTAACTCCCGCCTCTAAAATATCTCCCTCTTCCTCTAGCTCTAAGGTACCTTTACCGCCACCAAATAATTGTTTAAAGACTTTATCAAACTCTATTTGGATCTGATGAAACTTCTCCTGAAACTGAATCCTCATTCCAGAATCTAATTCCTCAATAATATGAAGTAACGTTTTTTCAGCCTCAACTAAATCATCATGCTGAGCCAATAAAAACTCATACCGTTGAGATAAGTTTTTATAGTCCTCAATAGCATTAACATTGACATCGCCTAACGTTCTTATTTCTTCTTTCGTCTTTAAGATTTCTTTCTTTAGAGATGTTTTATCTTGATAAGAATCATCTTTTAATTCTATAGCTGAATTTAACGTTAATTCATACTCATCCCACATATAATTGATTTGATTTTCACTAATTTCTTCTAACTTTTCTCTTTGACTATTTAACTTAAAGCACTCTTTGTCCAGCTGATTGATTCTTTTTGAAAGTTCTTCTCGTTGATTAAAAAAAGATTTATATTGAAGGGATCTCCTTTCTTTTTCTTTCGTAAGCTCTTCTATCTCTTCACTGGTTTTCTCCATGGTTTTAATAGCCATTTTTACTGTTTCTTCAATTTGAGAAATATTAAATTCTTTTTCTTTTATTTCTTTTTGAGCAATGCCTGCTTTACTTAAGATCCCTTCTCTCTCTTCTTCTAGTTTTCTACATTCTCCTTGAATACGCTCTAAGTTTTGCTGAGCAAACTCTACTTTTTGTTTTAAATTAGCATAATCAATCTGTATTTTTTCAGATTCTCCTTGGGTCTTCTC
>DVLR01000255.1 GCA_018715425.1 Candidatus Merdenecus merdavium | reverse complement strand
GGATGCTAATTATAAAAAAGAGAAGGAAAATAGAACGATCTAAAAATAAAATTCAAGGTTATTAATAAAATGTCATGAATATAGTATAAGAATAAAGTTTATGGTAAAATACTGTTATTTCAAATAAGAATGGGTATATAAATTTTGCTGGTAAATATTTATCAGTAAAATTGTAAAATTGATGTTTGGCTCAAAATGAACTTGGTATATGTCACACACCCATCATTTTGCGAACATTTATGTCCGATTAAATGATAAATTATTAACGATTTATCAAAAAAATAATGAGGAGTGAAAATATGAAAAAAGTATTATTTGGTATTGCATTAATTGCTGCATTAGGAATAGCAGCTTGTGGAAATCAGCAGAAAAGTACATTCAATGATGGTGAATATACAGGAACTGCTGCAGGTTATGGCGGAGATTTAGAAGTAAAAGTTACAGTAGCCGAGAACAAGATTAATAATGTAGAGGTTGTTACTCATAGCGAAACAGCAGGAATCTCTGACGAAGCTATTTCAGAAATTCCTAAGAAAATTGTCGAAGCGCAAAACACGGAAGTAGACGTTGTGTCAGGTAGTACCGTAACATCAGATGGTATAAAAGCGGCAGCAGCAGATGCGTTAACTCAAGCAAAATAAGCGGAAAGATCTCCTCTGGAGATCTTTTTTTATTTCTTTTTATTTCAAAAAAAATGGGTATCAATAGATTAGAGTTTACAAAAACAATTGTATGAGGAGGTTTATTATGAAATTCTTCGATAAAGCACCATCCAAAGGGGAACAAGCTGTAGATGTTATGAGAAATATTTCTTTTGTATTAAAAGTTGTATCTATGCTCTTAACAGTAGCACTGTTTATAGCAGTGCAAATGGGTTATGACGAATAATAAGACAGCAGAATAGTAAAAGTTTGTAAGGATGCACTGAGTGCATCCTTATTTTAGTGGAAGAGCTTAAAAGAGGGGAGAGGGGAGTTGTGGTGGAAACGTGGGGCATGTTTCTTTTGGATTTAAAGAGCGAAAAATCATCGTATTTCTTGAAGTGCTATTGCTTGAATATGGAAATATAATGGAAGGCTAATACTAAGAGCAGTAAAAAATGTATCGTTTTTATTTTGATTTAATAGGTGGTGGATAAAAGTATTTATAAGGATTTGAGTATAATTGAGGAAATAGTTTTCTTAGGGTAAAAGTTGGGGTTATACTTGAGTAAAAGGGTAGTAAATGGTTTACTACTTTCATGTTTTGCTGTACAATAGCAATTATTAGGCTGTATATAAAGGAGGAAGAGATGAAAAAATTTACTAAAATATTAATGACAGGGTTATTATCGGCTATGCTTTTAGCTTCTTGCGGAAATAGCCAGCAGAATACAGATTCAAGCAATACTGGAAGCGGTGAAGCGCCAAGCGGAGCAAAAAAAGTAGGTGTTATCCAGCTTGTAGAGCATGAAGCTTTAGACAGCTCTTATAATGGTTTTGTGGAAGGTCTAAAAGAAGCTGGATTCAATGATGGCGAAAATCTTGTCATCGATTTTAACAACGCTCAAGGAGATCAAAGCAATACGACTACTATTGCTCAAAAACTGAAAAATGACAATCCAGATTTGATCTTTGCTATCGCAACTCCAGCAGCTCAGGCTGTTGCAAATCAAACATCAGAAATTCCGATCGTAATTACCTCTGTTACCGATCCGAAAGTTGCAGGACTTGTGGATTCGAATGAGGCTCCAGGAGGAAATGTTACCGGGACATCGGATTTAACACCAGTAGAAGATCAAATCAATTTGATTAAGGAAATTCTTCCAGAAGCAAAACGATTAGGTGTTATGTATACTTCATCCGAAGACAACTCGATTTTACAAGCAGAAATGGCAAAAACTGCAGGAGAAGCTGCAGGTTTCGAAGTCAGCGAATATACTGTTTCTAAAACAGAAGATATTATGGCAGTGTCCCAGTCGGCTATAGGAAAGGTAGATGCTATTTACATTCCAACAGATAATCTTCTAGCTGCAAATATGACAGCTGTATCACAGATAACAACACCGGCTAAAATTCCTCTAATCGTTGGCGAAAAAGGAATGATGGAGCAGGGCGGTCTTGCTACAAAAGGTATCGACTATTTAGAATTAGGAAAACAGACAGGGGCTATGGCAGCAAGAATTCTAAATGGCGAAAAGCCTGCAGATATGCCTATCGAATATCAAGAAGAATCTGTTCTTTATGTCAATCAAAAAGTAGCAGACGAACTAGGAATCACTTTGCCGCAAAGTGTTTTAGATCAAGCGAAATAAGGAGCACAAATGGAATTTATACTTGCATTGCAAGGTGCAGCCGCCCAGGGGGTTCTCTGGGCGTTGTTGTGCCTAGGAACATATATTACATTTAGATTATTGGACTTTCCGGATCTATCTGTAGACGGAAGTTTTGCTACAGGCGCTGCAGTAACCGCGATTATGATGACAAATGGAGTGAATCCCTTTATTTCATTAATTGTCGCTACGATTGCAGGGGCAATAGCAGGCATGGTAACAGGGTTTCTTCATACGAAATTCAAAATTCCGGCAGTATTGGCGGGGATTTTAACACAAATCGCTCTTTATTCTGTAAACTTGAGAATCATGGGAAGAGCGAATCTCCCATTGCTGAGATTTGACACAATCTTTACAGGAGCGTCGAATCTTTTTGGAAGTATTGGACTAAACCTTTCTGTGGATCAGGTAGCTCTTATTGTAGGGATCCTTATTATTATCCTTACCATTTCCATTCTTTATTGGTTCTTTGGAACAGAGATC
>DVLR01000254.1 GCA_018715425.1 Candidatus Merdenecus merdavium | reverse complement strand
CTGTAGCAACTGTACCACGTCCTGTGATTGAGAAAACGTCTTCTACTGGCATTAAGAATGGTTTGTCTGTTTCTCTCTGTGGATCTGGAATCCAAGAATCAACAGCGTCAAATAATTCAAGGATTTTATCTCCCCATTCGCTTTCTGGATCTTCTAATGCTTTTAAAGCTGATCCCTGAATGATTGGTGTATCATCACCTGGGAAATCATATTCGCTTAATAATTCTCTGATGTCCATTTCTACTAATTCTAGTAATTCTTCATCATCAACCATATCACATTTGTTCATGAATACAACGATGTAAGGAACACCAACCTGTCTTGATAACAGGATATGCTCTTTAGTCTGAGCCATAACACCATCAGTAGCAGCAACAACAAGGATAGCACCATCCATCTGTGCAGCACCAGTGATCATGTTTTTAACATAGTCAGCATGTCCTGGGCAGTCTACGTGAGCGTAGTGTCTAGCTTTTGATTCGTATTCAACGTGAGATGTAGAGATAGTAATACCTCTTTCTCTTTCTTCTGGAGCTTTATCGATCTTATCGAAAGCTACCGTTTCACCTGTACCTAATCTAGCATTAAGTGTTTTAGTAATAGCAGCTGTTAATGTTGTTTTACCATGGTCAACGTGACCGATTGTACCAATATTACAATGTGGTTTTGTTCTTTCAAACTTAGCTTTTGCCATTTTTGAATTCCTCCTTAAATTTCATATAATCCCATTATAGGGTATTTACATAGGCTAGAACTAATTATATTTCATATCTTCAAAATATTCAAGCCTATTTTTACGAATTAACACTATTATTTTGTCTTTGAATTAACGATTTTTTCCTGTACTGACTTAGGTACCGGTTCGTACTTTTCAAAAAACATAGAATAGTTTCCACGTCCCTGTGTTTTTGAACGAAGATCTGTTGCATATCCAAACATATCAGACAATGGGACATAGCCTTTAATCAGCTTACCGCCGCCTAAGTCTTCCATACCTTCGATACGTCCACGACGTGAGTTAATGTCTCCAATTACATCACCCATATAATCCTCTGGTGTTGTAACTTCAACTTTCATAATTGGCTCTAATAAAGTAGGTTCCGCTTTACCCATAGCTTCCTTAAATGCAAGAGAACCTGCAATATGGAATGCCATTTCACTTGAGTCGACTTCATGATAAGAACCATCATATACAGTCGCTTTAATACCAAGTACTGGGAATCCTGCGATAACACCAGCTTTAGAAGCCTCTTCTATACCTTGACCAACTGCTGGGATGTATTCTTTTGGAATGGCACCACCAACTACCGCTGACTCAAACTTAAATAGTTCTTCACCATTGGCATCCATTGGCTCAAATCTAACTTTACAGTGTCCGTATTGTCCACGTCCACCTGACTGTTTTGCATACTTACTGTCAACTTCAACCGTTTTTGTAAATGTCTCTTTGTATGCAACCTGCGGCGCACCAACATTAGCATCTACTTTAAACTCACGCAGCAATCTGTCTACGATGATCTCCAAGTGAAGTTCACCCATACCTGCGATAATTGTCTGACCTGTTTCATGATCAGTATGCGCTTTAAATGTTGGATCTTCTTCCGCAAGTTTCGCCAAAGCTTCACCCATTTTACCCTGAGCATCTTTTGTCTTAGGTTCAATTGCAAGTTCGATAACAGGTTCTGGGAATTCCATGGATTCTAAGATAACCGGATGTTGTTCATCACAGATTGTATCACCTGTAGCAGTCATCTTAAAACCTACAGCAGCTGCAATATCACCAGAGTAAACTTTTGTTAACTCTTCACGCTTATTTGCATGCATCTGTAAGATACGCCCAACACGTTCCTTTTTCCCTTTTGTTGCATTTAATACGTAAGAACCTGAGTTTAATGTACCTGAGTACACTCTAAAAAATGCTAGCTTTCCAACGAAAGGATCCGCCATAATTTTAAATGCAAGAGCTGAAAATGGTTCTTCATCTGAAGAATGTCTTACAACTTCATTTCCTTCCATATCAACACCATCAATTGCTGCGATATCTGTTGGTGCCGGCATGTAATCAATAACAGCATCTAATAATTTTTGAATTCCTTTATTTCTATAAGCTGTACCACAGCATACAGGAATGATTTTACATTCACAAGTTGCTGTTCTTAAAGCCTTTTTCAGTTCCTCTTCTGATGGTTCTTCGTCTTCTAAAAACATCATCATTAATTCATCATCAGTTTCACAGATCTTTTCAATTAAATCTGCACGATATAACTCCGCGTCGTCCTGCATATCTTCAGGGATAGGCATAACTTCAATGTCTTCACCTTTTTCATCGTTATATATATACGCCTGCATTTCGAACAAATCAATGATACCTTTAAATGAATCTTCTTTACCAATTGGTAACATTAACGGAACTGCATTTTTTCCCAGTCTGGTTTTAATCATATCTACTGCATTATAAAAATCAGCTCCAAGGATGTCCATTTTATTAATAAATGCCATACGAGGTACGTCATATTTATCAGCTTGACGCCATACATTCTCTGATTGT
>DVLR01000253.1 GCA_018715425.1 Candidatus Merdenecus merdavium | reverse complement strand
ACTCGTATTTAATAATGTTTCCCCTTGAATGGATGACCACAATTTAAAACGTTCTGATGCTCGTAAAGGTTCAGGATGTATTCTCTTCTTCGCTAGACGATTAGCCGCTATTTCTTCGATTTTAGACAGTTTTACAGCTTGCTTATTTAGATCTAAAGCTAAGTCTTCGTCATAAACTTTCCCCATAATAGTCTGAATACTTTTTAGTTCTGTTATGGTGTTTTTATATATTTCTTCTAATACTCTTTGCTCTGATTCTGTTATCATTGACCTTAACCTCGTTTCTACTCTTTGTAAATTCCATACGTATCATTCTTTTTAACAACTTCTATCTTTCATCTTTCTACCATTAGGATATGTTTTTTTATGTATTCTATTCATCCATATGCAAAAAAAACCGTTTTAAGAAAGTCTTTTCTTAAAACGGTTTTTTATTATTTTTCCACTAAATAGTCACTTAAAATATAACCTGTTCCATCTAGATATTTTACTTCTGACCACCCATTATCTAATATTCGGACTCTTGTCAGTTCTTCATCTGGATTAAGAGTCCCAAGCAAGTCAGCATCAGGTCTAGAATCTGCTCTAACGTTACAGATATCTGTAGTTACTACAACCTTATTCGTTTGAACATCCTGACTGATATCTTGATCGCTGTCTGCAGAAGTATCGTCAATAGGTTCTCCTTTACCTTCCAACTCTTCAATGACAGCTTGTAAATTAGGATCCGATTCCCTAGCTTCCGTATATTCGTCATTAATACGTTGTTCTAGCTCTTTTACATCTTCATCTTGCCTAATTTCTGAAATATAGTCTTTTACTGATTCTTCCGTATCTTTTGTAGAAATATATAGTCTGCCTTCCTCATTGGTGCATACATATATACTACTTAAACCGGGTGCTAATGTATCAACATTTTTAAACTTAATTTTATAATATGCAAATACAACGTAGGAATTCTCTACAGGTCCTGTTTTTGTATAAACTTTTATATCACCATAATTTTCTATATAATTTCCCCGTTGTTGAATTTGAGCAATCCCTTCATCACTTAAGTGATCAACTACAAGTTTCAAACCATCTATATCCTGGTTACTCATTCCATCGTAGTATTGCTTAACCAAATCATTAACTTCTGGTATTGCATCCTCCTCTAACTCGTTACTTGACTCTGATTGCTGTTCTGTATCTGGTATTTCTACTACGTCATCTTCATCCGCTTTAGTATCTGATTCTAATACCGTTTCCTGAGTGGAAGGAACTGGATTCTCGTTCTTATCTTCCATTCCTTTTATCAGTACAATGGCTCCTCCTACTGCACCGACAACCAAAATAATGGCAAGAAATAGTATGAGGTATCTTAGATTATCAGATAACCATTCTCTAAAATCATCGAACATAATTACCTCCATGTTGAGTTTACTTCATTTTTAATTTATCCTTAGTGAACACCTATAAATGCTACACCAAAACACATCTGGAGGGATTCGAACCCCCGACGCATGGTACCGGAAACCACAGCTCTATCCCCTGAGCTACAGATGCTTAATTGCTTAATACAGCTTATTTTTCTTGCTTATACCGGATTTGTGTTATTCTTTTTTACCCCCTATAAATAGGGGGTAAAGTCGTCGTTGAACAACATTACTTGTGTTATAATAACATAAACAAACAAATAAGTAAAGATTTTATGCTAATTCATTCACTCTTGAACCTAAATGGAGAACTAAGATAGTCTATCCTTTTCTTTTGTATCTAGCATAATCTCATCTTCTACAACTTGGTACCGGTATACTTCATATGATAAAATTTCTTCATCTATTACGTGACCTTCATTAACATCTTTTACCATGGCTCTTAATTCATCAATATTTTGAGTAACGGTAACTGGAAGAAGAATGCACTCATGGATACTGCTTGGTAATATATAAAGATCACTATTTAAAAGTGTTGCAACTTCCCTTAAAGAGTCTTTATATAAAATGGCAGCGGCCCCTAGATAATTAAATTCATTGGTTATGACATACATCGGAATACTATGTTCCAATGTTTTATCTTTAGATATTGGATCTGTAATAAAATCATCTTCTAAAGGATTTCTTTCCCCATTCCTAATCTCTTCTGAAAATCCATTTAATATAGATTCCATACAAGAACATTTGATTTTTAATCGCTTAGGTGTATTCTCTTTTGCGATTTGATATACTGTATCAAGATCTGTATTCCATAAATTTAAATGTTCATTTTTAATCTGTATAGATCCAACCATTTTATCTGCGGATCTTTTATCACTAGTACCTACAGAGCAGTAAAAGACCACTGCTAAATCCAAAAATGGTATATGAGGAATCTCTTTTAGTAACTTCTGATTCTGATGATAATTGATGATCTTATAAACAATATGACTTTTGATTTTAGAAAAGTCTTCAAACTCTTCTATAGGAAATCCGAAATCAACATCATACCTATCCTTTCTAAGTGCTACGATCTCTAGCATGAGTTCATGAATAGAAACTCCATTTTGGTATCTTTTATAATACTCCTCAAGGTATATCGCAGGGGCTATATTTTCCCCCTTATTTCTTATAGATAAACCTTTTAACACAACATCATTATTTTTTGTCGTTATTACCTCTGATATCTTCGCACTTTCTCCAAAATATTCTTGTAATAACGACTTCATTTGATTTGTAAATAATTGATAATTCAATAGCTCATCCTTTCTACTTTTTTATAATTTTATAGGGGGTAAATTGCACGAATGTGCTTGAATATGATAAAGCCCTTTAGATATCTCTTATTATACTATGTTGCATTTTGGATTGCAAGTATTTTTTTATCTATCTATCATTTGACAGAATCCTTTCAAGATCTTCTTTTCGTTTCTGATTAAAAGTTTTAGCAACAATGTTGGTGTACTTGAATTCTAAAAAACTCTTAGTTTCTCTTAAAAAGGATTCGTGTTAAGAATCCGTTTCGAACAGAAAGCTTAGGATTTATTTTGTGCAAAAAAAAGGAGATGCCACACTAATTACTTAGTGGGACAGCTCCTTTTATCTTTGTTTTTAGTTTACTCTGGATAAATAATCTCCAGTTCTTGTATCAATTTTAATGATATCGTGTTCTTCAACAAATAATGGTACGTAAACAGTTGCTCCAGTCTCAACCACAGCAGGTTTTGTTGCACCTTGTGCAGTATCTCCCTTAAATCCTGGCTCCGTTTGCGTAATTTCTAATTCAACAAAAAGAGGAGGCTCTACAGAAAATACGTTACCATTGTGAGAACAGATTTTAACCATCTCATTTTCTTTTACGTATTCTAAAGCATCTCCAATAGAACTTTCATCTAAAGCAATTTGCTCGTAGTTATCTACATTCATAAAGTGGAATAATTCTCCATCTGAATATAGATACTGCATATCAATTCTATCAATTCTAGCTTGAGGGAATTTCTCCTGAGGTCTGAAAGTCTTCTCAATAATACCACCATTGATGATATTTTTCATTTTGGTTCTAACAAATGCTGCACCTTTTCCTGGTTTTACATGTTGAAACTCAAGGATCTGGTATATATTCCCGTCTATTTCTAATGTAAGTCCGTTCTTAAAATCTCCTGCTGATATCATAACCTGATATTCCTCCTTAAATACAAATGGGATATCCAAAATCCCTCATTCTTTAACATTTTATAATAGAATAGCCAATATTTCAACTATTATTTATAATTCTATTAAATCTTTACGTGAATGAGTGAAATTTTCGCATCCATCTTTCGTTAGTAAAATCATATCTTCAATACGTACACCACCAAAGTCTGGAATGTAAATTCCAGGTTCCACTGTTTCAATAACATTCTCTTCCATTACCACATCACATGTAGGAGAAAACCTTGGATCTTCATGAATTTCAAGGCCTACACTATGTCCTAACCCGTGTCCGAAATAATGGCCATATCCTGCTTTTGCAATAATATCTCTAGCTACCTTATCAACTTGTGCTCCTGTTAAGCCTGGTCTTGCGGCATCAATAGCAGCTAATTGGGCTTCTAGTACTACATGATAAATTTCTTTTTGTTTTTCTGATGCTTTACCAATTACAATGGTACGAGTCATATCAGAGCAATATCCTTGATACATACATCCAAAATCCATTGTCACAAAATCTCCAACTTCTATTTTCTTGTTAGATGGAGTGGCATGAGGCATGGCGGAATTAACACCTGATGCTACAATACTATCAAAGCTTAATCCTTGTGCTCCGTTCATCTTCATGCTGTATTCAAGTTCAGCAGCAACTTCTATTTCTGTCATTCCTGGTTTGATCACATCTAGAATTCTTGTAAATGCCTTATCTCCAATAGATTCTGCTATTTTTAATTTTTCTATTTCTGTTGTATCCTTTATGCACCTTAAAAGACTAAGATCTCCACCGAGTGCTATCCACTCTTGCTCTTCACAACCTTTAAAAAGATCCACTACCTGAGCATATTTAAGATGTTGATCTTCAAATCCAATTTTCAAGGCTTGATCTTGTTTCATTAACTCTTTTAATAATCCTACGTAGTTGCGATCCGCTGCAACTTCCTGTGTTTCGAAAGTACTTTCTTGTTTTGCTTGTGTGGTGTATCTACTATCTGTTAAAATCACTTTTCTCTTATCTGAAATGTAGATATATCCTGTAGCACCACTAAATCCACTAAAATAATTCATGTTAAAGCCATCTGTAATAACGACAGCATCTAACTGTTTTTCTTTCATCAGCTTTGATAATCTATCAAGTCTCATTTTTCTTACCTTCCCTTCGCTCTTTTATAAAAAAATAGCACAATTTTCTCTAAGTATCGCTTTAAAACAATCTGTATTTCTTCCTTTGGATGTATGGGTTTTACTAAAAATGACCGAATCCCCGTTCTCTTAGCACCAAATACGTCTGTAAATAATTGATCTCCTACAAACACTGTATTTCCAGTGTCGGTTCCCATCATTTCCATTGCCTTAAGATAATTCTTTCTTTGTGGTTTATGAGCATCTTCAATGTAAGGAACCTTAACATCTTCATGAAAAGACTTTACCCTATCTAATTTATTATTAGATATCAAACAACAAGAAAATCCCATTTTTTTTAATTTTAATAACAGTTCTTTCGCCCTATTATCTGCTTGTTTACCATGGGGTACTAAGGTATTATCAATGTCAAATAAAACTCCTCGATATCCCTCTTTATATAATTCTTCAAAATCAATTTCATAGGTGGAATCCACGTAATCATCTGGGTAAAATCTAGCTAGCATGATTTTCTCCTTATTATCGTATTATTCATATCTGTATTACTTCTTTCTTTCGCTCCATATTATAACAAATTCTACTACTCATTTCAATTGTTACTGTAAGATAAATTGTCGAAAAAGACGAAAAATCATAAATCAATCTTTCATCTGTAAGATATCTAATGCAACCCTTACCTCTTCTACATTTAACTGCCCTGGTGCAGAGCTCTGTTCTATCGCTGCAAAAGTAACAGCTGATCCTGTAAAACTACCTAACACTCTACTAATTGCACCTAGATCCTTCATGGACATGGTGATAATAGGTCTATCTGAAAAGTTTTCTGTCATTTCAACGGTTGCCTCTAGTAGATTTAATACATCTTTTTTGTTGTTTGGCATAACAGCAATTTTAGGAATATCTACATCCAACTCCTGCATCTTCAGAAGTCTTTTTATCATCTCTTTTTTAGTAGGTGTCTTTTGAAAATCATGATTAGAACCAATTACATAGGTTTTATTTTGATGTGCTAAAGTAATGATTTCTTTTACGTCTTGATCACCTGTAAATATTTCTACATCAATAAGATCTGCATATCCAGTTTTCGCAACATAAATATTCAATGTTTTATAATCCTCAATGGAAACTTCCCTCTCACCACCTTCTTTCTTCGTTCGAAAGGTAAATAATAAAGGAATATCTCCTAAAATATCTCTAAGCTCTTTTAACATTTGTTTTACAGCTTGAAAGGAATCTACTTCATTAAAAAAATCTGCTCTCCACTCTACAAGATCAATGGGAGCATGTTGTAATCGAAAAGCATGTGCTAGGATGTGATCTTTATCTTTTCCTATAATTGGAACACAGATCTTAGGAATCCCCTCTCCTATGATTACGTTTCTTACTTTTACTGTTCTCACTCTTTCCATGGTTACCCTCTTCTAATTTATTTAATTAATTTGGATATCTCTTTGAATTCTTTCGCCTTTGCACTTTGTAGTAATTCAAATAAAATAGCTTCATAAGTCGTTACCATAGCACCTTCTTCTATTGCCCTTTTTATTGCTATTTCCATATCAGATTCTTTCCTCGATGAAATACAATCGACTACCAAAACAACTTGAAATCCCTTCTCTAATAAATCAAGAACCGTTTGTAAAACACAGATATGAGCCTCTATTCCACATATGATAACGGTTTTTACATCTTTGTCCAAAACTTGTTTGATATCAGGATCTAAATAACAACTAAAAGATGTTTTGTCGAAGAACTTCTTCGTTCCAACAGCATCATAAATTTCTGGAATGGACATACCAAGTTTCTTTGTATACTGTTGGGTAATAAAAGTCTTTATTCCTAATACCTGTAATCCCTTTAATAATATTTGAGAATGTTTCAATAATTCTTCTTTTCGATCCATGACAGCCATTAATTTTTCTTGAAAATCAATGGCTAATGCTACAGTATGTTCTCTTTCAATTCTCACGCTATTCCTCCTACTTATAGTATAA
>DVLR01000252.1 GCA_018715425.1 Candidatus Merdenecus merdavium | reverse complement strand
GCTATTATATTAAAATGAACACGCCGACTTCTGGTTTTGATCTTCAGGATTTATATGCAGATGTAGATGCTTACAATATTTCTAGGATTTATGATTTGGCAAAAGTTCCTCTATATGCTACTGTAAATGATTATTATTACGGCACAAAACATTATCTACAGCGTTATAGTATTTTCAAGAGAGAATTGCTTGCGCAGTTTAATAAAGATTCTCTTTATGATGTTGCATCAGAATTTACAATGGAAGAAGTGGCAATCCTGTCATTGCTGTTTGAATATAGTTTTGGCGTTTTCCTTTCGGATGAGTATGGAGAAGCTCTTGCACATGGCTTTGAGAATAAAATTAATGCTTTAATCGAGAGTGAAGTAATATAAAGAGCATATAATTATATCAGAAGCTGTAAAATCTTTGCCTTAATGGAATACATCCCAAAACTCGGATGTTATCCAACATAAAACGACACATTTCTATATTGCATTACATAAAATGTGTCGTTGCTCTATGTTGACCTAAGTTTCTTTTTTTGATAATATAAAACAAAAATCTTGTAAGTGTGAAAGAAAGTGTGGTAGAGAAATGGTTCATAAATTGAAAAAAACGATAATAGGAATGCTTTCTGTGTATGTTTTAGTTCTTGCAGCAATTTACATTACCCGATTTGTTTTGAATCAGTACGGTTTGGAATATCGTTCTTGTGTGGATGAATTTAGGGTATTTTGGACCTATAAGCTTTCTTTTTTTGCTGTGGCACTTTTACTGTTTTACGTCTTCCTGATTCAAAAAAAAGAAAACAAGCAACCTTGGTTTCGCATTACATGGACGCTTATACCCATTGCTTATATTATTGCCAGCTTATTTTTGCTGTTGGTTTTAGCGTTGGGTGGCTTCCTGGACGTTCCACAAGAGGAAATGTTTGAAAGTGGTTATTTGAAGATAACTGAGGTAAAATGGACAGCAGTTGAATATTACTACTGTGAACCAATTTCAGAGTATGTGAGAAAACCCCTTACTTATCCATCTCATGTTATAAATCCAGAATACGAATAATTGCTTATAAAGATAAGAGATAAACTAATCACTTGATCAAAAAACCTGATGAATGTTTAAATAAAAAACTGCTACTCCAGTGAGAGATAAAGTGGTCCCCATGTCAAGGACATTTTAAAAAAACGGACTAGAAAAAGAGAAAATTTTTGAATATCCTTGTGTCATGGAGGCGATATGACACAGAGGCACTGGCATTGTATCACCAACAGATACTTTTACCAGTGCCTTTAAATTAACAGCATGTCGAAGTAGATTATGACCTTAACTACTAGTTTCTTGAACAAAATGTTTCGTATATGGGGAGATCGTATTGATAAACCACTTGAACAATACCTTTTAGCTACGTATGAGGAGGAACCATTTCCCTATGAATGGAGTGAACAAGATTTGTATGAGCAAATCCGAAAATTAATAATCCAGTACAATCAAGGAAAACTTGATATTACTATTCCTTCTGCTGAAGAAAGGCTTAGGATTCGTTATGAAACTCTTAAAGATAGTTATCTAGATCTTTTGGCAGAAACAAATCGTTTGAATAACCTAATTAAAAATACAAGAAGGTTACTTAATATAGACCTAGATTTCAATTCCTCATCACATAAGGAGACTTTCTAAATTTTTATAGGATATTCACCAGTTTCTAGGTATTTAAAATATTGATTTGGTGACAGCTTGGCCAGGTTCCATTGGTAACGATCATTGTTGTAGTAGTCCATATAGTTGTCTATTTCATTCTTAAGCTCATCAAAGGTACTGCATTTATCAATATGTATTTCATCTTTCATATGTCCAAAGAAGGATTCTTGAGGAGCATTATCCCAACAGTTACCCCTTCTAGACATGGATTGCCTAATTTCTTCTTTTTGTATAAGCTCTTGAAACCTAATACTGGTATAGTGGCAGCCTTGATCACTATGAATTAATGTTTCTTTAGTTAAGGAAACGCCATGCTCATGTATCAATATATTTACAGTTTCCAGTACAAAGTCTACTTCTAGAGAGTCACTTAGGACATATGAAAGTATTTGCTTGGTAAAGGCATCCATAATGGTGGAAAGATAAGCTTTTTGAGAATGGCCATAAAACATATAGGTAATATCTGTCAACAAGACAGCTCTTGCGCCATGTTCCTTAAACTCCCGACTAAGAAGATTATCAGCTACGTTACTTGTTTTTAAAGCCTTTGCCATTCTTCGATAAGGGTTTGCTTTTCGTATGGGACACTTCAAATTAAATTTGTTCATAAGGCGGCTTATCTTTTTCTGATTCATTCGTTTGCCCATGTTCAATAATCGCATATAGATTCCGCGTTTACCCTTATCATAGCCACGGAACTGATAGGCTTCTAATATAAGCTCAAAGTCTTTTCTATCCTGGTCATCTTTAATATCTCGTACCCCTTTAGATGAAACCCAATTATAATAGCCAGACCTTGAAACACCTGCACATTCACATAACCAGCTTATATTTAACAAGTTATTGTCTCTCTCAAGCATATGCTGTATTATTTCAAATTTTTCTTTTGGTTGTGCTTGTACTTCCATTGTGCCTCCTTGTTTAGAAAATTGATTTTTTTTAAAAACTCATTTTCTTGCTTTAAGTATTTGACTTGATGTTGTAAGCGGGCAATTTGTTCATCAGCAGTTAAATCTTTTGTTCTTGGACGTCCAGATGAGCCTTCTCTGGTATCCTTAAAGCCCTCTTCTCTTTTACTCATATTCCTGAATCTTCGAGATAAGCCATCAATTCTTTGTTTTCCTAAAGCTTTAACATCAAAGCCGCATATTCTTAATATCTCAGATGGTGTTTTACCAGCCTTATATTCTGATACAAAGTATGCCCTAAATTCTTCAGTGTATGTTATAGCCTTCGAACTAGCGGTCTTTACATACGGATTCTTCAATAGAGCTTCTAATTGCTCATCTGTAAAATAATTTTTCCCTATGATAATCAGCTCCTTTAAAATAGTTTACAATAAAAAAAGACTCTATGAAATAGAATCTAGTTAAAAATCATGCATGCACGTTTCTTTTAACTGTCTATTTTATAGGGTCTATTTTAAGACTAGAGTAGCAGTTTTTTAATTTAAATATTCATTTCATCAAGATATCATCTATCCATTTCGGTTTTATACCCTTTATACTGATGATCTGAAATGATTCTATCGATTTCTTTTTTATCAGATACTGGCATATCTCCAGGAATGGTATTCTTTATTGCTCCTGTTGCATTTCCATATTCAAGTGCTTTTTGACAATCCATCTCATGGGCGAGAAGCCCATATAAAACACCTGAAATATAGGCATCTCCACTTCCTATCCTATCTACCACTTCAATATCTCTATAGGGCTCTTCTAAATAGAAACTCTCTTTGTCCTTTTCATAAATAATGGAACCAAAGGTGTGTAATTTAGGGCTGTGTACTACCCGCTGACTCGATGCAACAATAGAAATATTATATTCTTGAGCAAATTGTTGAAGGATATCTTCTATTGTTCCTGATTTCTTAAATGTTAATCTAGCAGTATCCTCTGAGCAAAAGAAAATATCTACCAAAGGAAGAATGGGCTCTATAATGCTTTTTGCCTCTTCTCCACTCCATAGGTTTGCACGAAAGTTAACATCAAAAGAAATTAAAGTCCCAGATTCTTTAAATCTTTTTATCATTTCTATAGCTACTTCTCTACATTGCTTGCTCAAAGCAAGAGTAATACCAGTAACATGAAAACAACGAGTTGAATGGTATAATTCTTCTGGGAAATCCTGCAGTGATATCTTATTAACAGATGTATATTGCCGGTCATATACTATGCCTGGCTTCCTTGGGTAAGCACCATTCTCATAATAATAAACTCCTAATCTAGCATCCTTATCATGATCATAGGTCAAATAGTCGTCACTAACGCCACCAAATCTTATCTTGTTTTTGGCAAACAGCCCTAGCTCATTGGCAGGTAATTTTGATATAATTCCTGTCCGTAAACCTAGCAAAGAAACTCCAGTGGCTACATTTAATTCTGCTCCACCGACCTGTTTCTCAAAAACATCCCCGCGAACGATTCTTTCGTTATTCGGCGGAGATAAACGCAGTAACACTTCTCCCAATGAGAGTAGATCAAACTCTTTCATTTTATTCTCCTAAGATTATCTTTGCACTCTTCCTGAGGCATCTCCATTAGCCAGTTTTAAGACTTCGTCCATTGAAACCATGTTAAAATCACCTTCGATTGAATGTTTCAAGCAAGATGCTGCTACTGCAAATTCGATGGTATTTTGTGAATCGTATCCGTTTAGAGAAGCACAGATGAGACCTCCACCAAAGCTATCGCCTCCACCAACACGGTCTACAATACGCATTGGATATTTTTTGCTGAAGAAATAGTCATTCCCATCATAAAGCATTGCTGACCAGTTGTTATCATTTGCAGATATAGATTCACGCAATGTAATTGCAACCTTTTTAAATCCAAAACGATCTGCAAGCTGTTTCGCTACATCTTTATAACCATCATGATTGACTGTTCCTGCTGTTACGTCCGTATCCACTGCATGAATACCAAAAACATCTGCTGCATCTTCTTCATTTGCAATACAAACATCTACGTATTCGCATAAAGCAGCCATTACTTTTCCAGCCTTTTCCTTAGACCACAGTTTGTTTCTATAGTTCAAATCACAAGAAATAGTAATTCCCATTTCTTTTGCCGCTTTACAAGCATCCATACAGATCTCTGCCACTTCATCATTAAGTGCTGGAGTAATACCGGTAAAATGGAACCACTCTACACCCTCAAAAATGCTTTTCCAATCAAAATCGCTTCTAGAAGCTTTAGCAATAGAAGAATCTGCACGATCATATATTACCTTTGAAGGTCTTTGGGAAGCTCCTTTTTCTAAGAAATAAATTCCTACCCTATCTCCTCCTCGTACGATCTTTGATGTATCTACTCCAAACTTACGCAGAGCATTCACCGCACTTTGTCCTATCTCATGCTTAGGTAATTTTGTTACAAAGGATGCATCAAATCCATAATTTGCAAGAGAAACAGCTACATTCGCCTCTCCTCCACCATAAGTTGCACCAAATGTATCTGCCTGTACAAAACGATAATATCCCTCTGGTGCAAGTCTTAACATTATTTCTCCAAAAGTTACTATTTTCTTAGCCATTCTTCTTCTCCTATCCTCTGATTTCTTTTACTATTTCTACTGCCTGTGCAGCTAGTGTTGCGATCTCATCCATTTTTTTCTCTTTTACTAATGTACCTTTTACCATCCAGCTTCCGCCACAGGCAAAAATACTATCACATTTTAAATATTCTTTCACATTTTCGCTGTTAATTCCTCCTGTCGGCATGAATTTCAACATAGGAAATGGAGCTGCTAATGCTTTGATCAATGGCAGTCCTCCTACCTGCTCTGCTGGAAAGAGTTTTACAACCTTTAAGCCTGCCTTAACGGCTTGAGTGACTTCACTAGGTGTTACAACTCCAGGAGTTACTGGAATATCCTTTTTTATACAATATTCTACGACCTCTGGGTCATATCCTGGACTTACAATAAATTCCGCACCTGCATTTACTGCTTTATCAACCTGCTCAATGGTTAAAACTGTTCCCGCTCCTATGAGCATCTCAGGATATTTCTCTTTCATAATACGGATAGACTCTTCTGCAGCCTCCGTCCTAAAAGTAACCTCTGCACAAGGTAATCCACCTTTACATAATGCAGCTGCCAATGGTTCCGCATCCTTTACATCATCCAGTACAACGACAGGTACAATTCCCATCTTCTGAATTCTCTCTAATACCTCATTCATTCTTTCGCCCTCCTTGTTTTCATATGGTGAAATTATATTTTATCATGTGAAACTTATAATTTTATTATACTATTTCTCCTCACATTGTCAACTTTATTTTAACTAAAGTAGATCAAATCCTTTTTTTATGCTACAATCTATTGAGATAAATGAGCGAAAGGATATGCCAAATGAAAAAAGATACGAATACTAACACAAACCCTATTCAGGTTGCCGATAAAATCTTTCTTGTAATAGAAACACTGGCTGCACAAGGTGCAATGGGGATCATGGATTTAAGCAACACTTTAGAGCTAAATAAAACCACTGTTCATCGGATTCTAAATTCTCTCATGTATATGGGCTATGTGTGCCAGGACTCAAGTAACCTAAAGTACTTTTTAACCTTTAAGCTGTGTGATTTATCAAGTAAAATTCTGTCTCAGGTTGATCTTATTGAAACCGTCAGACCTTATTTACAAGAGTTAGCTTCACAAGTTCATGAGGTGATCCATTTGGTGAAACTAGAAGGAAATCATGCTGTATATATAGATAAAATAGAGTCTCTTTCTAATTCCATACGTCTAGTTTCCCAGACTGGTAAAAGCCTCCCTCTTTACTGCTCTGGTGTGGGAAAAGCTCTTTTAGCTGATATGTCCGATGAAAAAATTAAATACTTTTGGGAAAACAATCCCACCCCTCCAGTTACAAAATATACGCTTTCAACCTATGACGATCTTTTTACCGATATACAAAAAATACGTGAACGAGGCTATGCTTTAGATAATGAAGAGAATGAAATCGATGTGCGCTGCATCGCTGTTTCTTTTTGTGACTATGGAAATACATCAAAATACGCTTTTAGTATCTCTGCCCCAGTGAATCGTATGGATGATGCACGCATCGAAAGTCTAGTTCCCATAGTTTTTGAAACTAAGTCTAAAATTATGCAAAGATTTGGGTATCATAAATAATTCCTCTTATATTCTACATACACTTATGATATAATCTTTATATTACTTATAAGGAGGACTAATATGGATATCAATTATGAGTTATATAAAGTATTCTATTATGTAGCAATAACGTTAAGCTTTTCCGAAGCATCCAAAAGATTATTTATTTCTCAATCAGCTGTGAGTCAATCCATTAAAGTATTAGAAAAAAAATTGGATCATAATTTATTTATTAGAAGTACAAAAAAGGTTCAATTAACTCCAGAAGGAGAGATCTTATTAAGACATATTGAACCAGCTATGAATTTAATTAAACGGGGCGAGGCTCAAATTACTGAAGCTAACTCTTTAGCTGG
>DVLR01000251.1 GCA_018715425.1 Candidatus Merdenecus merdavium | reverse complement strand
ACACCAGCTTAAAAGTCACATTCTTTTTTAAGAGTATGGGGCTAACAATAGAAAGAGAATAGGAAGGATCTAATAGATGAGAAGGGATACATACCATGAATAAAATTAACAGAGAAGACATGTTGGAGTTGACTCGACGCATGAACATCAATAGAAATTGCTTTACTAGAATCTCTGGAGCATATTTTGATAAAGAAGGTTTTGTGGATGGAACTTTTAATACAAACTTTTTAAAACTTTCTCAAAAAGATCAGAAGAGAAATTTAGCCATTGCAAAAGTTATTCCTTTTTCAAAGACCAATATAAACTTAAAGGAATATGGTTTTGCTGATGAAGATAAAAAGCCAGGAAGTACATGGCAGCTTCTCATGGCATTAAAAGATTGTGAATTAAAAAATGATGCATTACTGGATGTTTTCTATGAAGTTGTTGGAGAGAAATATCACTCCAAAGGTGAATATGCTGTTTATTTCTTCCATGGTGTTTATGATATTCCAGTAAAAGCAAAGGATAAAGCCAGCCTAGATGATTCGGTAGAAGTATACAAATTCATCATCTGCGCAATATGTCCAGTGTATGGAGATTATGAGCCAGGAGAGCCAGAGTGTGGATTCCTTTTTCCAGCCTTTAAAGATCGCAGTAGTGATATGGATGGAATAGAAATTTTTAATGCAGATGCACAGCATCCTCATAGAGAGTTACTGGAAGATATTATTTTCACCCATAATAAATCTGTGGTTGACTAAAAAGTGGAGATTGCTATACCAAAAACTTATTTTATAGGAATGAAGAATGAAATAATAAGATACAGATTAAAGGGAGCTTATTCTATATTGAAAGGAGCTCTCTTTTTGCTATGCTCTATTTGTCATAGCAAGAAATCAACATATCATATTGCATACAAAGGTACCACTTTATTATTTAAAATGCATAAAATAAACAGATGAAACATAGAACATACTACCAAATTTATTGTGAATATTCATGATACTATTGACAATAAAAAGATATAAATATAATATATAGATAATTAAAGGTAGTACGTTCTACGTTTTTAGAAAGGAGATGTTTATGAATAGAACCACATTAAGTATTGAGAAAGATAAATTTCTCATCAATAACAAACTTACATACAGCGAAATCCCAGCCTGTAAATATCAGGGACTCCTGATGAATACAAGGTTTGTACAAGGAATCTTTGAGGATAAGTTAGATCCTAAACGTTTTGATCGCTTTGGAAGAAACTTTCATGCAGAACAAAATACTCGTGATCTTATTGCATCACTGCCTAAATGGTATGCTGCAGGTGTACGAGGGATTACCGTTGGTCTTCAAGGTGGTGGTGCTTGTTTTACCATAGATGGTAACACCATCCAGAATAATCCTTTTAGCAGTGATGGGAAAAGTTTAGATCATTCCTATATGAATCGTATGGAATCTATCATCAATGCTGCTGATGAAATTGGAATGGTAGTGATTGTAAGTTATTTTTATTGGTCACAAACAAGATTTTTTAAAGGTGAAGAAGAAATTCAAAATGCAGTGGTAACAGCTAGTACCTGGTTAAAAGAAAAGGGATATAAAAATGTTATTATTGAAATAGCAAACGAGCATAATATGGAAGGCTATATGAAACATAAAATTTTACATCAAGATGCAGGAATTGTAACATTGATCCATTTAGCAAAAGAGGCATCAGGTGGAATTCCTGTTGGGTGTAGTGGAACAGGTGGATATTTTTCAGAAGATATTGCAGAAGCATCTGATGTGATCATGATTCATGGTAACGAGTTAACTAGAAATCAACTATACAACATGATTAAAAGGGCAAAGGCTATTAAGCCAATGAGACCCATCGTAATTAACGAAGATTCTCAGGCGATAAGTCAAATGGAAGTGGCCATAAAAAATGGTGTATCCTGGGGATATTATAATAATATGACGAAACAGGAACCACCTGTAGACTGGAGGATTACAAAGGGAGAAGACCAGTTTTTCACGTTAAGATTAAAAGAATACATTAAGAATGAAGCCCCTAAGTTACCCCTAGAGGATCAGTTTTACTTACAAGGGTTAGAACCAAATATGGAGTATGAGGGAAAGCGTTTTATCCGTCTTGCCAGTCTTTATCCAGAAAAGATTAATTATGTAGAATTCTATCGAAACGATGAATTATATGAAATTGCTTATGATGATCCCTTCTGTATTAATTTTATATGGAACTGGATACAAGGCCCAGTGGAAGGAGTTAAACAAGGAGAAGAGTGGAAAGCCATTGTTTGTCTATCAGATGGAAGGAGGATCGAAAAATCATTGGTCGTTTAACAGAAGGATAAAAAATAGAAATCTAAAAAGATAGGCGTAACTTCACAAGAACAAAATTTAATAATGGGAGGAAAACGATGAAGAAAAAGTTTTGGAAAATCATTGTAGCTGTAATAACCATTGCTGCAATTGGGTTAACGGGATGTGGTAAAGGTAGTAGTGATGCAAATGGAAACTCTGATCAAGGAAGTAGATCAGAAGATAAAGGTAATTCTGGTAAAGAGGTCGTTAAAGTGGTAGTGCCTGGAATTAGTGAAGAGACAACCATTGATCCCATATCTGGAATTGAAGCAAAAGGCTTAAAGGATTTTGAATCTTTTCTAGAAGAACAAATTCCTGATTATGATATCGAATTAGTTTCTATTCCATGGGATGGATGGATCCAAAAAATAGAAACTCTAGTTTCATCAGGAGAAGTAGATGTAGGATTTTATACGAATCAAGAGGCTGTTCCAGATTGGTATATGGATTTAACAGAGTATTTAAGTAAAGATGAAGACGTAAATCTAGATAATATCAAAGATATTTTTAGTGAGCCAGCAGCCTTTTATTTAAACTATAAGTCTTTTAAATATCCAGAAGAAACAGGAAACATATATGGAATCCCTATGACCATGGCAAGTAATATTGTAGTATATGATAAGCAGCTATTTGAAGACTGGGGGGTTGATAAACCAACGGAAGACATGTCCTTTTCAGAATTAATTGATTTATCAGAACAAATGACTGGGAAAAATCCAAAAACAGAAGCTACTAATTACGGAGGATATTTAAATGCAACATGGATGGAGTGGTTTGCTGTTAGCTACGATGCTATTAAAGATTATTCTAGTGAAACCATGTTGATTGGTGAAATGAACACCGATGATTATGTTGAATATATTAAAAACTCACCAGAAGTATTAAACTACTTCGAAGACATGCTACGATTGGTCGATGCTTGTCCAGAAGGAGTGGCTACTAATAGTGGAAGTGAGAAGTTCTTTACCGAAGATAATGATATTGCAATCAACTTTGATACAAATAGTGTTATTGGTAATTATATGAAATACGTATATGCAGATGATCAAGCAGTTACGGACCGTTTCATTCCTTTAATGATTCCAACAGGAGATCATGGTGTAGAAGGATTTCCAGAGTTTTTTAGATTTGCTATAACTAAAACAGCTAAGAATCCAGATGCAGCATGGGATGTTATTAAAAAAATGACAACTACACCAGAAATCATTGATTTTTATTTAACGAATTATGCACAGGAAAAGTTAACAGCTCTTGCAGATTCAACAGGTATTAAGATTATGGATTATGAATTGAATCAAAAACGAATGGAGTATCAAGCCAATGCATTATTTATCACAGATGATTACTGGTACTGGAGAACTCCTTTACAGTCTGTAAATAACGAAATTTTATCTAAGCAGTTAACTGCAGAAGAAGCCAGAGAAGCGTTTTACACAGGTGTGAATGATTGGGTAACGAATATAAAATCCCAATTAGGTCAGTAAGGAATGCTGAGAGGAGAGAACAACATGAAGCAGTCTAATGTAAAAAGTGTAATGAGTTGGTATTTATTACTGGCTATTCCTCTGATTGGAACATTGGTGTTTAATATTTTTCCACTAGCCCAAACCGTGGTGACAAGTTTTGAAAATGTAAAAGGTGATTTCATTGGGCTTATGAATTATAAGATTCTTTTCACGAATGCTGAATTTAAAAGGGACGTGATCAATACCTTATATATGGCGGTGCTTGGTGTAGTATTTAATGTTCCTGTTGCTTTTATTATAGCAAACATGATGAATAATCTTCCCAAGGGAAAAAACATCTACAAAGTCATATTTCTATTACCGATGATTATGTCCATGGTAACAGTTGCAACATTGTTTAAATATTTATTTATGCCAAATGAATCAGGTGTTGTAAATTATTTGCTTTCATTTTTGGGAATCAATCCAAAGCTTTGGCTTAATAGTCCTAGCAGTGCCAGAGAATCTTTAGTATTTATGGCGATATGGAAGGGGATTGGATACAATATTATTTTATTCTTTGCAGGATTGCAAAGTGTTTCACCAGAACTTTACGAGGCAGCTGAAATTGATGGTGCAAACGAACTTCATAAATGGATTTATATCACCATTCCAAGTGTTAAAAGTACGTTTATCTTTGTGTTGATTACATCATCCATAGCGTCTTTAAAGAGATTTACAGAAGTTTACGCCATTAGTGGAGAAACTGGAAATCCAGGTGGTGCTTTAGGTACCATTATGCTATTTATTTATAAAAACTCCTTCTCTACTCTAAACTTTAAAGATGAAGGATTAGCAGCCGCTGCATCAGTGTTTTTGTTTGTTATGATACTATCAGTTACGATCATCAATTATATTGTAACCAGGGAGAAAAAAGATGGGAGTAGAAAGAAGGTAGTGTCAAATGATTTATGAAAAAATGGAGTCAAAAAATAGGCTCTGATGAACCTTGAAAACTGTAGATATTGATGAGCTTAGACCTTGGGGCGTTGCCCCAAACCCCACAAGGGACCAGTCCCTTGACCCATAATCGGGCTTTGCCCGAACCCATCCTCGCCGGATGGCAGGAAAAGGGCGCAGTTGCCCCTTTTC
>DVLR01000250.1 GCA_018715425.1 Candidatus Merdenecus merdavium | reverse complement strand
TTCAGCAGAAAAGGGGCAACTGCGCCCTTTTCCTGCCATCCGGCGAGGATGGGTTCGGGCAAAGCCCGATTATGGGTCAAGGGACTGGTCCCTTGTGGGGTTTGGGGCAACGCCCCAAGGTCTAAACTCATAAATATCTACAGTTTTCAAGGTTCATCAGAGCCTATTTTTTGACTCCATTTTTTCATAAATCATTTGACACTACCTAGTGCATAATGATTCGCGAAAAGGATATGGCACTTTATTGCATTCTTTTTCTTCAAATTATTATATAGTTTACATCAATAATGAATTTATGTAAAGTGCATGTACTATATTCATAAAAAATTACCAAAGTACATGAAATTATACTATTTATTTATATAAATACCAAATAAATAAGATAAATTACCATAGATCCCAATTAAAGTTCATTTACTTTATTATGAAAAACCAATATAATGATGAAAACATTTTAGGAGGAAGAGATATGAAGAGAAAAAAAGTTATTGTATTAGTTTTAGCTGTTGTTATGATGACAACATTATTTAGTAGTTGTGGGAAAAAAGATTCTATAGATAAATCTGAGAATTCTTCTGAACCACTTACACTTCAATGGTGGGGCTCATTTCCAGAAGATATGGGGCCAAATCAGGTCTGTGAGGAATTTAACAAGATTGATCCAAACGTTCAAGTAGAGTATACCCGTTTTGTAAATGATGAAGCTGGTAATACAAAAGTTGATGTTTCGTTGATGTCGGATAATACAATTGATGTTTTCTTGAGCCTAGATGATGTTAATTTTCAGAAGCGAATTGACAGTGGCTTCGCTTATCCTCTAGATGAGCTTTTTGATGAAGTAGGATTTAGTTTAGAAGAAAACTATGATGATACGATTTCTCAAACAGAAATCAATGATCATTATTATGGGCTACCAGCTAAAAAACTAAGTCATGTGATTCTATATAATCAGGAAATGTTTGATGAAGCGGATGTTGCTTATCCTAGTGAGGATTGGACCTATGACGAGTTTTTGGATACTGCGAAGAAACTGACAAAAGGAGAAGGTACAAATAAGGTATATGGCTATTTCTTTCCTGGTTACGATTCAGGGCAACCTGCGACTAGTATGCTGATAGGAAAGCTAGGAAGCGACTGGATGTATGCAGAAGACGGACAAACTGCGAATATTAATAATAAAGATTTAAAATATGTAACAGAAAAGTATTTAGAGCGTGTGAAAGAAGGAATCGAACCAAGTTATGTAGATGTAACAACGGAAAAAATGGCTCCAGAAAGCATGCTGCTTACGGGCAGGGCAGCAATGGTTTTTGGTGACTGGATTGTCCGTGATGTAAAAGATACAGAAAATTATCCTCACGATTTTAAAGTTGGTTTTGCTAATATGCCTAGAATTGAAGGGCAGACAGAGAATTTAAATACATGTTATTCAGATCTTATGAGTGTGAATTCTAAGTCAGAGCATCCAGTCGAATCAATGAAATTTATTAAATGGTATATTGAAGAGGGAATGGATTATGTAGCACCTTTTGGTCGTATTCCAGCCAGTAAAAAGTACGATGACGAAAAAGTTACATCTTTACTTTTCGGTGGTCAGGAAGAATTGTTCGATATGGAGAGCGCAAGAAGTGTTTATTTTGCTGGTACAGATTTTTCCACCAGAACAAATCTGACTGCGGCAATAGAAATCAATACGATTTTAACTGAAGAATTCGACAAAGCATTTGCTGGTGTTCAATCTGTTGATGAAACATTGGAAAAGGCGCAGAAGCGAGCTGATGAAAAGATTGAAAAAACAAAATAGAAAGGAATTTTAATGATCAGAAAATATAAGAACATAAAGACTGCAGCCAAAGGGTACGCATTTATTAGTCTTAATTTTATTGGTGTGATTGTTTTTTGGATGATTCCTTTGATTTTTAGCTTTATTATTAGTATTTCAAAGTGGGACTATTCAAAAGGAATCAGAGGATTAAAATTAACTGGATTTTCTAATTACGTGGAGATGTGGAAAGATGAATGGTTTCGTGCATCATTGGTAAATAATATCATTTTTACGATTAGTTTTGTTGCTATTTTAATTGTGCTTTCCTTTATTGTTGCCTATGTGCTTAATGAATATGTTATCGGAAAAAAACTGGCGCAATTGGGATTATATCTACCATATATTGTAAACGTTGTTGCGATTTCAGCAGTGTGGTTGGCACTTTTTTCTACAAACGGACCGATTTTAAATATTATTCGTTCACTTGGAATTGATAATCCACCAGTATTTATAGCGGATATTAAATGGGCTCTTCCCACAGTCATCCTTATTTGTGTATGGCAGAACCTTGGATATACCGTAATTTTGTTTCTATCGGGTATGATAAACATTCCAAAAGACTTATATGAGGCTGCTGGAATTGATGGTGCAACTGTACTACAGAAGATTAAACATGTAACAATTCCATCTCTATCAGGAACGACGTTTTTTATTATTATTACGTCAATTATAAATTCTTTTAAAGTATTTGGTCTAATTAATCTCATGACACATGGTGGTCCAGGAACTTCAACAACAATGCTGGTATATAATATATATCGCACGGGATTTCAATTTGGAAAACTGGAATTTGCATCAGCTCAAGGAGTTGTACTGTTGCTTATTATTTTCATTATTACTTGGATTCAGTTCCGTATCCAGTTAAAGAATGAAGGAGTAGTATAGGAAAGGAACGATAAAAATGAAGCATAAAAAAGGAAAAATTCTTGGAACAGTATTTGTTTGGTTAATTGCTCTTTTGTGCATTATGCCATTTATATGGATGATTTCTGCTAGTTTCAAACGGGAAGCAGACGTATTTGCAATACCTTTTCAGCTGATACCTGAATATATCAATTTGAATAATTTTAAGGAAGTATGGTTTGGCAAATACAATTATCCCTTAATGTTTTTGAATTCTATAAAAGTAACATTACTTTCGGTGGTTTTTGCTATTATAACATCGTTGCTGGCTGGATATGGATTCTCTAAGCTAAAATTTCCAGGCCGGAACAAGATATTTCTCTTATATCTAGCAACTATGATGGTGCCACCGCAGCTGTTGATGGTGCCGAAATTTCTAATGTTTAAAGAAATGGGGATTTATAATACACATTGGGCATTAATCCTGCCAGCAGCTTTCTCCATCTATGGAGTGTTTATGATACGCCAATATATGTTGCAAATACCAGAAGAACTATCTGAGGCAGCAAGGATCGATGGCGCAGGTGATTTGCGTATTTGTTTTCAGATCATTTCACCATTATGCAAACCAGCAATTGTGACTTTGATCATTCTATTTTTCACTTGGAGCTGGAATGATTACGATAACGCTCTAATCTTTATTAATAGTAAAGACTTGTATACAATCAATCTAGGACTTGTGAATTTTATGGATGAAACTGGGATGAAATATGCATTGATTATGGCGGCGAGCGTCATTACTATAATACCTATTTTTATAATTTTTTTAGTTGCTCAAAAGTATTTTGTAGGCGGTTTAACGGCTGGAAGTGTGAAAGGATAGGAAATGTTGAAAGAGAGACCAAATTTTATTTTTATTTTAACAGATGACCAAGGTGCTTGGGCAGTTGAATCTACAAAGAATCAGGATATTAAAACACCAAACTTGAAGGAAATATCAAAAAGAGGAATTACTTTTGATGAGTTTTATTGCACTTCGCCAGTATGTTCACCAGCACGTGCTAGTATTGTTACGGGACAAATACCATCCTGCCATGGAATTCATGATTGGCTGCAAAGGGGAAATATGGATGCTTACAAGTATCCAGAATTGGAAGTAATACCAGATATTGATTTCAATGATAGGGCAATTGATTATCTAGAAAATAACAAAACATATATGGAATATCTTGCGGAAAGTGGATATCAGTGCGCACTTTCTGGAAAATGGCATTTAGGAGATAATCCTACTCCTAAAAAAGAATTTGCTTATTATTACACTATTGGAAGAGGGGGCTGTCATTACTATCAGGCAGATACGTTTGAAGACGGTAAACCGCAATTATCCAAAGAGTATATTACGGATTCTATAACAAACCAGGCTTTAAAATACATTGATGTACTTTCAGAAGAAGGTGCACCGTTTTATTTAGATGTACATTATACGGCACCTCATAGCCCATGGGAACCCGTTGAGCATCCCAAGGAGTTTATAGATATGTATAAGGATTGCTCCTTTACAGATACACCAGATCTACCAGTTCATCCATGGCAGATTAACACCTGCCCAGTCGGTGATACTCCAGAAAAACGGCGCGAAAACTTAACGGGTTACTATGCAGCTATTTCGGCAATGGATGCGGGAGTTGGTAAAATTCTTAAGAAGTTACAAGCAAAAGGATTGGATAAAAATACAATTATTATTTTTACTGCAGATAATGGAATGAATATGGGGCATCATGGAATATGGGGAAAAGGAAATGGAACTTACCCACCCAATATGTATGATTCTTCGGTGAAGGTTCCTTTTATTATTGTAACTCCAGATTGTCAGTCTCCAGGAGTGGTTTGTTCCGCTATGGCCAGTCAATATGATATATTTCCAACTATTTTAGAGCTGGCAGGTTGTCGTAAGAAACAGGAAGATCATCAACCAGGGAGAAGTCTGTTGCCTCAGATTAAGAACCCACAGAAGGAAGCTACAGAAAGAATCGTAGTGTATGATGAGTATGGCAAGACCAGAATGATCAAGAAAAATAAGTTTAAATATATTCATAGATATGGAGATGGACCATGTGAATTTTACGATTTGTCAAAAGATATAGATGAAACTCATAACCTATACCAATGCCCTGAGTATCGGGAACAAATAGAAAGCATGAGAAGAGAGATGGAGACATGGTTTGAACAGCATTCTGTGCCCGTTATGGATGCAAGGAAATATGCTGTTACTGGTAAAGGGCAGGATAAACGATGCCATGAGGAGAATGCATTTGATCAGTCCACGGAGTTTTACTATAATGATAAAGGGATATAAGTGCTATTAAAAATATGTGGTTATTCGGCTTTCTATATATATTACACTCTATAGAGAACCTTGTATTGACAAGGGTTTCATTAGTTGAGCATAAATGTGTGTTCCCGTAGGTCCCGTGGCCCCATCAGCCCCCGTAGGTCCAGTAGCCCCATCAGCCCCAGTAGGTCCCGTAGCACCATCAGCACCGGTAGGTCCCGTAGCACCATCAGCGCCGGTAGGTCCCGTAGCCCCGTCAGCACCAGTAGGTCCTGTATTTTATGCTCAACACTAC
>DVLR01000249.1 GCA_018715425.1 Candidatus Merdenecus merdavium | reverse complement strand
ATCAAAGGCTTCATTTCTTAAATGAGATAGAAACCACTAGAGAAACTGAAAAGCATGTAAGGGAAGAAATGAGAGAACTATCTACTTTAATTGTACGCATGGAAGGGGTGTCCAGGCATAGGTTTTTTGGCTGGGACCAGACTTATGAGCTTGTGTTACTTACGAATAGAAATTTTGCTAAGGTGACAAGAGATGAACTTATATATTTAGAACCAAATGCAAAAACGAAGATATTAGGTGTAGGAGTAAAGACTAAAGTTACAAACCTAAGATGGTTAGAGAAGATTCGTACTTATCAAGAAGCTTTATTTATGATCGGCGGAATAAAAACCTGTGCTATGGATCCAGAACAAATAGCAGAAATGGTTCATCAGTCAGAATTATTACCAATGTTAAGCAAAAGTCATGAAGGAGAACCGCCCTTTTACTTTAGGGTTGAGATGAAAAGTAAAAGATCATTGGATGAAAAGAGTATATTTGTAAAAAAACTTTCTAGTCTTATAGAAAAGAAGACAAAGAGAAAGTTGATTAATACTACAGATAAATATGAAATGGAACTCCGTATCATCGAAAACAAAGAGGGGAATGTCAATCTTTTAGTAAAATTGTTTACGATACAGGATCAAAGATTTTCCTATCGTAAAGAAGTGATACCAACAAGTATTAGACCAGTTAATGCTGCTCTTACAATAGCTTTAGCTAAGGATTATCTAAGGGAAAATGCACAGGTGTTAGATCCTTTCTGTGGGGTAGGGACCATGTTAATAGAACGTCATATGGCAGTAAAAGCCAACACGATGTATGGTTTAGATATACAGGAGGAAGCTATTTTAAAAGCAAGAAAAAACACGGAGTCAGCAGGTCAGATTGCCCACTATATTAATCGAGATTTCTTTTCATTTCAACATGACTATTTATTTGATGAAGTGATTACAAATATGCCATTTCAAATAGGAAGAATATCAAAAGAAATGATTTATGAAATATACCAATCTTTTTTTGAAAAGGTAGGAAATCATCTAAAGGAGGGTGCTATGTTGATTCTTTACTCACACAATAAAGATTATATGAAACAAATGGCACCGAAATATGGATTTCAGACTCTACAGGAATATGAGATTTCAAAGAAAGAGGAAACCTACGTTTTTGTTTTAGAATATCAATAAAAGGGAAAAAGAAAAAATAATATAGATATATTCAAAAAGGAGGAAATACAAATGAGGATGCAAATAACATTAACACCAAGTGAATCTAAAAGGCTCATTGCAAAAGGGGTAATGGCTCTGCCTAGTGTGAAAAAAGCATTAAAAGATCATACCATTATCTTATCTACAGGAACAACAGACGCATTTTTAGTTGAGGAAATGATAGGAGTAAACATTGAGAAAAAAAGCACATATACTGTTGGAGTTATTGCCGATGGTCTGACTGGTGAGACCAATGAAGCAGATAGAATCCCTCCATATATGGTTACAAAAGGGAGGGCTCAACCCCAAGATGTCCATTGGAAAACATATTTACCAGATATGAAACCTGGAGATGTTTTTATAAAAGGTGGTAATGCAGTAGACCATACAGGTTTGGCAGCCGTTTTAGCAGCGAATAATATGGCTGGTACTGTAGGTGCTGCATGGGGACCAGTGATGCAAAGAGGGGTTGAGTTCATCATCCCTATTGGATTAGAAAAACTAGTGCCAGATGTAAGAGAGGCTGTTGAGTTTTTAGCAGGTGCTCCAGTGGACACATCATTAGGAAATCCAACAGGTCTAATGCCAGTTCTTGGAGCAACTGTTGTAACTGAGATTACAGCGCTAGATCTTCTATATGGATTGAAGGCAAAGTGTATCGCAGCAGGTGGAATTGCTGGCTCAGAAGGATCGGTAGTTTTAGTAGCGGATGGACCAGAAAGTAATGTAAAGAAAGCTATGGAAGAGATGAAAAATATAAAAGGAGAACCTCAAGTTGGATGAATAAGGAAACTAGGATGATTACAAAAGAAGATTTAAGAAAAGACTTATCAGACTTAGGGATCAATCCAAAGGGTACTTTATTAGTGCATTCTTCCTATAAGAAAATAGGAGATGTGGAGGGAAGAGGAGATACTGTGATAGATGTTCTCCTTGAATATATGAAAGAGGGAACACTAATTCTTCCAACACATACATGGGATCAGATCGCTATAGATAAACAGCCTGTCATGGAGGTGGAACATACTGCAAGTTGTATTGGAATCCTTCCAGATATTTTTCGTCAACGCCCTGATGTTATACGAACATGGCATCCCACCCATTCTGTAGGGATTTATGGGGAAAAAGCTCAAGATCTTGCAAAAGGGGAGGAATTCATAAACACTCCTTGTGGACCAGGTTCTATATGGAATAAATTGTTAGACGAAAAGGCTTCTATTTTATTAGTTGGTGTGGATTTTACTAGAAATACGTTTATCCATTGTATTGAAGAATTATGTGATGTACCCAACCGTCTTACAGAGGAGATACATGATTTATATGTTATTACCCCTCATGGAGAAAAGCTATATACTCCTCAGTATAGACACCGTAAAGGATTAGGATCACAGACTTTTTGGAAATTGGAAGCTCTGATGGAAAAAGAGGGAGTTATGAAAAAAGGACAATTTGGTCAAGCTCAAACCATGTTGTGCGACGCCCAAGGTCTATATCGTATCTTATCCCAGATGCTATCCAAAGATATAGAAATATTATCAGATAATGAACCGCTAGAACCTTTTTGGTATGAGATGAACTTTAAGTGATCAGTATGGATCTTTGATCTTGGCCATGCAAATAAAATGATCAATGAATGGCACACATCTTCACTGCTAAACTCTATGTTTTATATACAAATTTAAAAGACATAATAGCAAATAAAAAGCATGCTTTTGATTGAACTTTTCGTAGAACGATGGTATAATAATCAAAAGCATATTTTTCTAAAATTTCTAGGCTACGGCCATCTAACATTCTTATTCTTTTCAGAAAATCCAGCTTTTTAAATATCAAAAGCAGGAGTTTTTGAAAATAGGAAAAACTCCTGCATATCTTACAGGAGGAGCAGTATATGATGATGGAAATGACCAATAATGGAATACAAATTAGGAGGAATTACAAAGACACCTTATTTAGAGAAATTTTTAAGGAGAAAAAAGCACTGTTAAGTCTTTATAATGCAGTAAATGATAGTAATTATACAGATTTAGAAGAGTTTCAGATTACAACATTAGAAAATGCTATTTATATGAACATTAAGAATGATGTATCATTTATATTAGGAAACTACATTAATCTGTATGAGCATCAATCTACAATCAATCCTAATATGCCATTGCGTAATTTACAGTATTTAAGTAAACAGTTAGAAGGCATGATTGATTATAAAAAGTTATATTCTCCACAACTAGTTAAGATACCTACACCTCGGTTCATTGTTTTTTATAACGGTGTAGGTGAGTATCCTGAAAAGATGGTGATAAGATTATCAGATTCTTATAAGAATACAGAAGTCTTTCCAGAATTAGAATTAAGTGTCACCGTGTTCAATATCAACTATGGAGAAAATAAGGCCATTATGAAAAAATGTAGTTTATTATATGAATACTCCATTTTTGTGGACAAAATACGTAGCTATACAAAACTTATGGCAATAGACCAGGCTGTAGAAAGAGCAGTAGAAGAATCTATTAATGAAGGAATTTTAAAAGAATTTTTAATCAAAAATAGAGCGGAGGCGATACGTATGAGTATTTTTGAATACAATGAAGAAGAAGTAATGGAAATGTTAAGAGAAGATTATAAACAGATGGGATTAGAAGAAGGAAGGGAAGAGGGGAAAAAAGAAGGTATAAAAGAAGGTATAAAAGAAGGTATAAAAGAAAATAAATTGTCAATCATAAAGAATCACTCAGAGTTATCGATACCTATATTAGCGAAAATATTAGATTTAGAAGAGAATGTAGTAGAAACAGCTGTTATGAGAATGAAAAATAAAACCATACATAGTGATGAAGAGCTTATGGATATTTTATTCAAATAAGGATAAAAGACTAGGAGCAAAATATCTTTTCATAACAGACTTTCAAGAATGAAACCCAATAGATGAACAAGAGGAGAATCTTAAATGAAGTATGCAGAGAAAGGATATCAATATCATATTGGACTAAAGCAAGGAGATGTTGGGAAATACGTGATTTTACCAGGAGATCCTAAAAGATGTGAAAAGATTGCTAAGTATTTAACGAATCCTAAGTTAATTGCAGATCATCGAGAGTATGTCACATATACAGGATATTTAGGAAAGAACAAAGTCAGTGTAACTTCTACAGGAATTGGTGGCCCATCAGCAGCCATCGCTATGGAAGAGTTGGTAAAAGTGGGAGCCCATACTTTCTTACGAGTAGGAACTTGTGGAGGAATGCAAGAACATGTAAAAAGTGGGGACTCTGTGATTGCAACAGGAGCTATACGTATGGAGGGAACGAGCAGGGAATATGCTCCAATTGAATTTCCAGCAGTTGCAGATCATGAAATAGTTTCCGCTTTAATAGAAAGTGCAAAATCTTTAAATCAACCTTATCATGTAGGAGTCGTGCAGTGTAAGGATTCCTTTTATGGTCAACATAGTCCTCTTCAAAGTCCAGTGGGTTATGAGTTGGTCAATAAGTGGGAGGCTTGGAAGAAACTTGGTTGCCTAGCCTCTGAAATGGAATCAGCCGCTTTATTTACCGTGGCAGCAGCCTTAGGAGTACGTTGTGGATCTGTATTTTTAACGGTAGCTAATCAGGAAAGAGAAAAGGCAGGGCTAGAAAATCCTGTGGTGCACGATACGGATACGGCGATCAAAATTGCTATTAGAGCTATGGAACTGTTAATGTAAAGATTATAAGAATTTTAAACGAGGGGATATCTCACAGAATGAAAACCAGTGGGATATCCCTATTTTAATTGTGCAAGGCAAGTGACATGCTGATCTTGATATTTATCTGAGGATACAAATCATAGTTTAAGGAATAGCAGGGTCATTTACCCTTCCGATATCATAGACACTTCTTAAACGTAAATTCTTTATATGGCCTCTAAGGACTTGAACTGTTTTAACACCTGCATTCATATCAAAGTAATTATCGCTTAAAATGAGATCTTCGTGCTCATTTAGAAGTTCAACATGTTTAGCGTAGGCATCTGCATAAATATGAATTCTATCACCTTCTACTTTGTAACGAAGGTTTGGATTCTCATAGCAAAAATACTTTGGATAAGAAAAAATTACAGTCCCAGAAGAAATAACATCAGAAGAATCCTTTTTACCTCTGATCTCATAACTGACGTATTGAGCCAAGACATCAGCTTCTGGTAGTAATACTTTATCCAACCAAAAAGAAGATAAAGCCATTACAGTAATATCCATATATTCTTCCTTTACAATAGAACCATCAGCATTTCTTAAAGCCCAATGCACTATTAGATCTTGGGTTTCTAAGGTCTCGTTGGTTACATTTAAATGGATAGACTTTTCAAATTCAAAGTGCTGGCGATTCATATCAGCTTTTGCAGTCATCCAACTCTCTTCTTGACAGGAGATCATGACTGGTGCAAAGAAACGTTTCGCGCTGTAGTGAAGTGCTTTCCATCTTCCGTAGTAGTCTATAGAAGACCAAGAAATTACAGGCCAACAGTCATTTAATTGCCAATAAACAGCTCCCATACACCTACCACGGTTTCTTCTAAAATGTTCCACACCGTAGCGAATGGCATCAGCTTGTAATAATTGGGATGCATATACAACACTAGAAAAATTGTTGGGATATTTGTAAGTTTGTTGCATATAATTCATAATCTTCCCGTTAGCAGAATGATTTCTTTGATGTTTTTCCATGATGTAAGAAAAGAGGTTCATGTCTTGAGGATCATCAGTAATCCCTTCTTGGATGGTTTTAATAGCAGGCAAGGATTGGAATCCAAACTCTGATAAGTATCGAAAACCAAAGTCTCGATAAGCAGAAAATGGCTTGTTTCCATGCCAAACATCCCAATAGTGAACATCTCCACGATTAGGATCTTGAGGAAGATCAAAAGATCCACCTGAAGAAGGAGAAGATGGCCAGTAGAAAGTTTCGGGATCGTATTTTTTCAATACTTTTGGAATGATTCTTTCATACATAAACAGATAGTCTCTGATCTCAGAGGGTTTGGAAACCCATTCTCCATCTTTTACAAAGGATTCCATCTCATTATTCCCACACCACAAACCAAGACATGAATGGTGTCGGATCCTCTTGATATTGTCAATAAATTCCTGAGTGATATTATCTTCAAATTCCTGGGTTAACTCATAGACAGAGCAAGCAAACATAAAGTCCTGCCATACAATGAAACCAAGGGAATCGCATAAATCATAAAAGTCATCATCTGGATAATAGCCACCACCCCAAACACGAATGCTGTTAAAGTTGGCTAGTTTACAGTCTTCTAGTAAACGTTTTGTATCTTTACTTTTTTTATGAGGGAGAATATGCTCTTCTGGTATATAATCTGCACCCATAGCAAAGACAGTTTTTCCATTAATTTCATGTGCAAAGCTTTCGCCCCATTGATCTTTTTCGATCTTCATGGTTAAAGTACGAAGACCAATATTGCGACTCCATGAATCAATAGGAGTCTGCTTGTAAAGTAACGTCACTTTCATATGATATAAAGGCTGATCTCCAAGTCCATTTGGCCACCAGAGTTTGGGATTCTTAATTTCCAAAGTTGAGGGGGCATCTGTAAAGATGACAGTAGAACCATCTGGATCCGTTATGGATACATGATAAGTAAAATCAACGCCTAAATCATGAAGAGTATGCTCTTTTTGCCATTCTTTTTCTGTATGAAAAGAAGGTGCTAGCTTTAGTCTAACGAGATTAGGCTGATGGGATTGAGTAATAGATACAGAATCGATTCGCCCATGGTGGATTCCAATTAAAGTGACATCTCTAAAGATACCTGCATCAGGTAGATGAGCGCCCCAATCCCAACCGAACATATAGTGGGCTTTTCTTAAGTGGCTAAACCCATTCCAAGCATCCTCCGTACCTAGTGTAGGGCAGTGTTTAAAAGCTTTATCTACGTATGCAAGAGGAGAATGAAAGTGAATGATCAACTGATTTTGTTCTGCCTTTAATAAATGTTTAACTGAAAATTCCCATACTCTATGCATATTAGAGGTAGAGCCTAAGAAAGTATCGTTTAAATAGATGTCTGTTAAAGTATCTAATCCTTGAAAATTTAAAAGAATCTGACCATAGGATAATAAAGTTTTATCTACGGAAAAGGTGTGGCTGTATTGGTAATCTTCTTCCATCAGTTTGCGGGCTTCCTCTTCATTTGCCTTCCAATAGGGATGATCCATAGCACCTTGGTCCATGAGCGTTCCATAAACACTGGTTGGAACTGAGGTTGGGTAAGTCATTCCAGTATTTATTCTTTTTAAAGTCCAGTTATGTTTTAACGTTTGTGAAATCATAACATGCTCCTTTCTGATCATAAAATGAAACGATAGTTGAGCATGGAGAATTTATCTGAGTTGGAAATCAGATTCAAGAAATCCATACATGCATATATAAGTACTACTTTAAATCATATATCAATAGAAAACGATTTAGTCATACCTAAGCAAGTAATGGTATAGATTGTTTTTGAGGGGTATAAAGCTAATGAAATTATATCAGAGATTATGATGAAATTCAAGAATAGAAAAATCTCTACGAAAGGTTTTCGTAAAGAAATAGAGTTACGATTGTCCTTTTTAAATATTTTATGGTAAAATTATATAAAATATCTTGAAATAATCATACATATAGAATGAAAAAATGCATAATTACGAAAAAATATTGCGAAACTAAAGAAAGGATGTAATAATGATGTTAGAAAACGATTTAGTAAGCAACGATTTTAAGCAATATGGGCAAATGATAAAGGGGGAGGAGAGGCGTGTCATATCATTAAAGGATATCGCAGACATCTGCGGCGTATCCATATCAACAGTGAGTAAGGCATTGAATAATAAAGCCGATATTAGTAAAGCGAAGAAGGAAGAAATACAAAAGGTTGCCAAAGAATTAAATTATATACCTAATTATATGGCATCTACCTTAAGAAGTAAGCGAACAAGAAACATCGGTGTTCTATTATCAGAAAACACTAGAACCAATCTAATGCATGAACACTTTGCTAGAATTTTAAACAGCTTTAAAGATACAGTAGAAGAAAGAGGATATATCGTAACATTTTTAAATTCCAGTCATTATTCAAAGCGTCTATCTTATATAGAACAATGTAGATATATGAATTTTGATGGCGTATTTATTCTTTGTGCGGATTACGAACAACAAGAAGTAGACGATCTTCTATCCTCTGATTTTCCCATTGTTGTGATTGACCACGAAGTAAAACGGCACATCAACGTAGCTTCTAATCAATATGGAGATATGCGTAGACTCATGCAGTTTATCTATGACAGGGGGCATAGAAGGATTGCTTACATCCATGGAGAAAATGAGGAGGTTACAAAATTAAGAATTCTAGCATACCAATCATTTATGAAAGAGCATCAATTGTCAGTACCAAAAGAATATACATACTCATGTCCTTATAGAGATTACGAAAAAAGCGGCTCTTTAACCAAAGCAGTATTAGCACTATCAAAGCCTCCAACCTGTATCATCTATCCTGATGACTTGACGGCAGTAGGAGGGATGAATATTATGCAGGAACTTGGAATGAGGATTCCAGAAGATATGTCCCTAGCAGGATATGATGGATTAAATATTGTTAATATTGTTAGACCGAGACTTACAACCATTCGACAAGATACAGTATCTATGGGAATTCAAGCAGGAAATCGTCTAATCAACAAGATTGAATTTCCTGGGGAAGAAACATCTGCGGCAACAGTTATTGTAGATGGGATGGTGGAGCCAGGTGAAACTGTAACAGGTTTAGTGAGAAGGAAGTTCTAGGAATCATTCCTATAACAATAAAAATAAGGAGGATTTATCATGAAAAGAGTAAAAGTAGTAACGACTTTATTATTAAGCGCAACCTTATTAGCAAGTACCATGCTATCAGGATGTGGTAGCTCTAATGGGGAAGAAACGAACAAGGGCGGGAAAGAAAGTGAATCTGTTTCTTCTACGCAAGGGACAGAGAAAGAAGTTGAATCAGAAGATAGTACTGACAGTGGTGGAACAGGTGGCGAAGTAGCTTTTAGTGGTGAGCTTACATTTCTTCATTTTTCTACTTCAGAAGAATCCGAGGGTAACGGTGGATCTGATGGTTTTCGTACGACGATTAAACAGTGGGAAGATGCCCACCCAGATGTTGATTTAAACCAAACGGTGTTGTCAAATGATGACTTTAAGACTCAGATTGCTACTCAAGCAGCAGCAAACGATCTTCCAGATGTATTTATGTTACAAGGAATGAATACAAAATCCTGGGCGGAGCAAGGTATTATCTTGGATATGACCGATATTATCAAAGACTCACCATATTATAGTGATTATAATACAAATTACTTTACACCTTTTACTAGCGAAGATAAACTTTATGGACTTCCAGCTTTAACAGGTGGTACTTGTACCGTTGTAGTATATGATAAACAGGCTTGGGAAGATGCTGGATTTGCAGAATTTCCAAAAACTTGGGCGGAGCTAGAAGAAGCCGATGCTTACTTTAAAGAAAATGGATACAAAGAAACATTAGCTTTCGGTAATAGTGGTCAATGGCAGCTAAACTCATGCTTTATGTCTGCCATCGGCAGCAGATTTACAGGAGATGATTGGTTCTTATCTATTATTGATAAAGAGGGTGCAAAATTTACAGATCAAGAATTTGTTGATATGTTAACTTTTACTCAAGATGCTTTCCAATCAGGAATCTTTAACGATGATTTTAACGCCATAAATAACGAAGACGCAAGGGAATATTTTATTTCAGGAGAATCTCCAGCTTTTGTCGGCGGTAACTGGGATGTAAGTTATATACAGGCAACGATCCAGGAAGAGGATCCAGATTTATATGAAAATATGGGCTTTGCTGTTCTTCCACAACCTGAAGGAGCAACGAAAACTGAAAATACTCAAAATATCGGAATGGGATACGCCGTAGCAATCAACTCCAAACTAAAAGACGATCCAGAAAAATTAGCAGCAGCAGTTGACTTGGCTTATACTTTAACAGGACCAGATTTTGCCACATATGTTGGAGAAAACTATGCATTACAAGGATTAACGAAGGTAGCTGATATTGATTTAAGTAAATTTGACGAAGTAACAAAGGCATTTTACAACTATTCTTATGTAGATACAAATGCAAGTGAAATCTATGACTCTTATGTAAGCAGTGCTGTTTGGGAAGTGTTAAATACGGAAGCTCAAAGCATGGTAAATGGGGACACAACGCCAGAAGACGTGGCAGAAAAAACCCAAGAGGCATATGAGGCTAATTATTAAGGAATAAATAATGTTCAATCTTTGAATTGAGGGAGGTGTGGCACAAATCTAATACTGTATGATTGTGCCACGCCTTCTTTCTTCATATGTGAAAGAAGGAATCAAGGAAGGGAAGTATCAATGAAAGAAATACTCTAGGAGGAGTGCTTATGTTATCTAGAAAACCCAAAAAAAGTGTCTTGTTCGCATATTTAATTGTACCGATGCTACTCTATGTGTTTTCCGTTTTCGTACCATTGGTAGCAGCAGGGTTTTATAGCTTTTTTCAGTGGAAGGGAGGTCCTAATAAAACATTTATAGGTCTTGAAAATTACGTCACTCTTATGAAAGATAGTGTGTTTTGGGAAGCCTTTGGTCATAATATCTACTTAGTTATTTTATGTGTGATCGGTCAGGTGGGAATTGCCTTTCTCTTTGTCATTATCATAAACTCTAAATTAGTGAAATTAAAAGGAATCCACAGAACCTTTGGTTTCTTCCCAAGCACAATCTCTGCTGTTGCTGTAGGCTTTATTTGGACCATGATTTATGATAGTAGAAGAGGACTCTTAAACTGGTTTTTAGAGGCCATTGGGCAAGGAGCCAAGACACAAGTTTGGTTGAACAATCCTAAGATTGTGATGACCTTAGTAGCGATTCCACTGATTTGGCAGTATATCGGATATTATATGATTATTTTACTATCTGCTACTGCATCTATCGATAGTGAAATATTGGAGTCTGCGGAGCTAGATGGAGCCAACACTGTACAGCGTGCCATTCATGTCATCCTTCCTATGATCAAGAGTACCATTATGGTGTGTATCGTACTTTGTGTCTCTGGAAATATGAAAGCCTTTGATAATATTTACGTAATGACCACTGGTGGACCAGGAAATTCATCTATGGTTATGGCTCTTTATGGATATAAGGTATCTTTTACCCAGCAAAATATGGGATATGGTAGTGCTATTTCAGTAGCGATCTTTGTATTGGGTCTTCTTGTCATAGGAGGGATACAGTTATTATCCAAGATAGTAAATAAAAATGAGGAGGTGGTCTAATGAGTAAAAAACAATACGGATGGACCACGGGTAAGAAAATCGGAAGAGGAATATTAGGTATAGGATTAAATGGAATCATGATTCTCTTTTCTTTAACTTGCATTTTTCCATTGGTATGGATGTTTTATTCTTCTTTAAAAGTCAAAAGAGAATTTAATGCAGATATTGTGTCTCTTCCTAAGTCACCTACTTTAACAAATTATATTAAAGTGTTAACAAATCCAGATTATCATATAGCAGATTCTTTGGTAAATAGTATTAGAACAACAGCATTATCCGTATTTTTCATTGTATTATTTGGATTTATTGTGGGATATATCTTAGCGCGGATATCATTTAGAGGGAGCAAGATTATTTGGCTTATGCTATTAATGGGGATGTTAATTCCAATTCACTCTTTATTAGTTCCTATATATGTGGTCTTCAATAGAGTTGGATTTTCTAATAAATGGTTTACATTATTGATTCCGTATATCTCTTTTGGTCTACCGATATCCGTGTTCTTAGTACAAGGTTTCGTCAAAGGAATACCAACTGCCTTAGAAGAAGCAGCAGCCATTGATGGTTGTTCCTTTTCAGGCACTTTATTTAAGATTATTATGCCAATTTGTAAACCTATTATGGTTACCATAGCCATTATTCAGACCTTCTCTTGCTGGAATGAATTCTCTTTTGCATTAGTACTCATGAGGGATACAAGATTACAAACAGTGCCTTTGGCCATGACTCAATTCACGGGGCAGTTTTCATCTGACTATCCAAAAATCATGGCAGCTATGTTAATAACCATGTCCCCTATTGTGGTGTTATACTTTGCATTTAGTAAATACATTATCAAAGGAATTGTAGAAGGAGCAGTGAAGGGGTAAGATAAAAAAACAAATAAAGATATTAGAAAACAAGATTCATACGACATGGGAAGTACAAGAGGATGATGCCATAGGAAAAAGATAGAACCAATCAAAGTTTAAAAAAAAGAAATACCATAAGAAATAGAATGGATAAATAAGTAGAAAGATAAAGAAAGAAGAGGAACGATCATGGGATTTAGAAAAGATTTTGCGTGGGGAGCAGCCACATCATCATACCAAATAGAAGGAGCGGCTTACGAAGACGGAAAAGGCTGGAATATTTGGGATGTATTTTGTAAGGAGGAGGGTAGAATCTTCTCCTCACATACAGGTGATATAGCTTGCGACCATTACCATAGATTTAGAGAAGATGTGGAAATAATGAAATCTTTAGGAATGAAGGCTTATCGTTTTTCTATAAACTGGGCTAGAATCTTACCTATGGGTGAGGGTAAAGTAAACGAAAAAGGGATTATGTTTTATAGCGATTTAATCGATGCACTTTTAGAAGGGGGGATAGAGCCATTTATCACCTTATACCACTGGGAATTACCATATGAATTATACAAAAAAGGTGGTTGGATGAATGAGGATATGGTCACTTGGTTCGGAGAATATGCGGCACTCGTATCAGAACGTTTTTCCGATCGGGTCACTCATTTTTTCACCTTAAATGAACCACAATGTTTTGTTGGCCTTGGATTCCTAGAAGGTGTTCATGCTCCAGGAGTAACAGCACCAGTAAGAGATACTTTTACCATGTCCCACATTGCATTAAAAGCCCATGGGATGGCAGTGAAACAATTAAGAGAACATGCAAAACAAGATATTTTCGTAGGTTATGCTCCTACAGGTACTATGAGTTATCCAGATTCAGATAAACCAGAAGATATAGAAGCCGCAAGATTGCATCTGTTTTCTCTTCCAGATGATTTATCCCAATGGACATGGAATGTATCTTGGTGGAGTGATCCAGTAGTTTTTGGAGAATATCCTGAAGAGGGATTAAAAAAATATAGAGAATACCTCCCTACCATAACGAAGGATGATATGAAATTAATCTCCCAGCCTATCGATTCTTATGCACAGAACATCTATAATGGCCATAGAATTCGTATGGGTGCCGATGGAAAACCAGAAATGGTAAAACGCTATGATGGATTTCCAAAGACTGCTTTAGACTGGCCAGTGACTCCAGAGTGTTTGTACTGGGGACCAAAGTTCTTATACGATAGATATCAGCTGCCAATTTATATCACCGAAAATGGATTGTCTTGTCATGATACTGTTTCAGTAGACGGTCAGGTTCACGATCCAAATCGCATTGATTTTCTTTACCGCTATTTAAAATGCTTAAAGCAAGCAGCAGAAGATGGAAGTGATATTAAGGGATACTTCCAGTGGTCCCTTATGGATAACTTTGAATGGCATAGTGGATATGCAGAGCGTTTTGGCCTCGTCTATGTGGATTACCATACTCAAAAGAGAATCATTAAAGATTCTGGTTACTGGTATAAAAAATTAATTGAAAGCAATGGAGATATATTAATATAATCATGTATTGACTCTTCCCCTATAGTTGTATTAGACTCAGAGTGAGAGAGATAAAAAGATTGTTATCATTTATAGATAGAAAGTCTTCAAGGGGAAAGGACAAAAGAAACATGAAAACAGTGAATATGTTAATCAAGCCTTCGTCAGGTTTATGCAATATGAAATGCGATTACTGCTTTTATTGTGATGAAGCACAAAAAAGAGAACAAGAGTCCTATGGGTTTATGTCTGATCAAACCTTAAAAAATGTTATTCGAAAAAGCGTTTTGGCTGCTGAGCACTCATGCACCATTGGTTTTCAAGGAGGAGAGCCAACGCTAATTGGACTGGAGTTTTTTCAACAGGTCATCTCTTATGTCAATCAATATAATAAACGAAAGATTCAGATTCTATATACACTTCAAACCAATGGATATGGAATCACAAAGGAATGGTGTGAATTCTTCAAAAAACATAATTTTTTATTAGGATTATCTGTGGATGGAGTGGAATCCATTCACAACAGCTATCGTCATAATAAAAAGGGAGAAGGAACGTACAAAAGAATCTTAGAAACCGTGTCACTCTTTGAACAATACCAAATAGAATATAACATTCTTACGGTAGTACACGAAAAAACTGCAAAAAATATCAAAGAAATCTACAGGGATTATAAGAAAAGGGGATGGAAGTATCTCCAATTTATCGCATGTCTAGATCCATTAGGCGAAGAAAGAGGGAAACAGGAATACTCGTTACTGCCAAAGACATACGGCCAGTTTTTAATTGACTTATTTGATCTTTGGTATGAAGATTGGAACAAAGGTGATGGCCCTTTTATTCGTCAGTTTGATAATTATATTGCTATGATATGCGGTTACCTTCCAGAATCTTGTGAACAACGGGGAATATGTGGAATTCAACACGTAGTTGAGGCTGACGGAAGCGTTTATCCTTGTGATTTTTATGCTTTAGATGAGTGGAGAATAGGAAATTTAAATGATAATTCCATGAAGGAAATACAGGAAAAGCGTAAAGAAATTGGGTTCATAGAACGTTCTTTTGATCATTCCCAACAATGCAAGGAGTGCAAGTGGTATCCTTTATGTAAAGGGGGATGTTTTAGGAATCGAGAAAATGAAGTAAATAATTATTTTTGTGAGGGATATGGAATGTTTTTTGAAGCATGTTACCCTCGGATGCGAGAAATGGCAGATAAAATTAAGGCAAATTAATGATCCCCCCTGATATTAGATTTTGATCTAACAAAGGGGGAAATAAGTTTATGATTGACTGGTTAGAGTAATGAATTGATCAATTAATTCACCACAGCTCGTGAAGGCGTCGTCCCAAAATTTATCTGTAGTAAGATCAATATCGCAAAGTTTAGCCACATCTTCTACAGAAGAAACTGTGGTCGCATGCAATAATTGTTGATACTTAGGTATAAAATCTTTTCCTTCTTTTTCGTATTTAGCATAAAGTCCTCGAGCAAACAATCCACCAAAAGCATATGGAAAGTTATAATAGCTTATTTCAGAAGAGTAGTAATGAGATTTGCAGATCCACATAAATGGATGGCGATAGTTTGGATCAAGGCCATCCCCATAAGATTGATCTTGTGCGTTTAGCATGAGCCTTTCTAGGTCTTTAGGAAATAAAAATTGATGTTCCGTTCCTTCAAAAACACTTTTTTCAAATAAAAATCTAGAATAAATATCGCAGATAATTTGATTCAAATCTTGCAATTGACTTTCAATTAAAAATAAGGTTTCTTCTGAATCTTTAGATTCTGCAAGAGCAGCATTCATAATCAAGTTTTCATTAAACGTAGATGCTGTTTCAGCAACAGGCATGGAGTAATCTGTATTTAAAGGTCTGTGATCTTGAATGTGCAAACCGTGGTATGCATGTCCAAGTTCATGAGCTAATGTAATCACATCACTTAGTGTTCCATTAAAATTAGTTAAAATTCTACTTTGTTTGATGAAGGGGAGATTTTCGCAAAAAGCCCCTCCAACCTTACCTTTGCGAGGGAAGAAATCGATCCAATCTTCATCAAAAGCCTGAATGACCATGTCGGCCAAATCATCAGAGAATTTTCGAAAATGATCCACTAGATAGATCTTAGCATCTTGTACGGTAAACTCTTTAGATGTTTTACCCATAGGTGCGAAGAGCTCAAACCATGGCAGCCCATGTTGATAACCAAGGATGTTAGCCTTATGCTTCATATACTTCCTAAACTTAGGCATATGCTTATCTATAGCAGAAATCAGAGCATCTAATGTAGAACGAGACATTCTAGAATCGTGTAAGGTCATATCCAGTGGTGAATCATAACCCCTTAATCTCGATTCTGTATTGACCTGTCTTTTAATATTATTTAAAGAAAATGCCACACTATCTTCAATTTTTTTGTAGCTTGCAAGTTCCGCCTCATAAGATCTTTTTCTAATATGTGCATCATCGCTGTAGGCTAAATTTCTAATGTGGCTTAGAGTAACCGTCTTACCGTTAAAATCTACCTCAACAGTAGAAGATAAATATTCTTGCAAAGATTCCCAGGCATTACCACCACTTAAATCATACATAGCCATGACTTCTTCTGCTTCATCACTAAGCATGTGACTTGATTTTTCTTTTATTTCATGAAGGAAGAATTCATACTCACTTAAAAATTCATCTTCACGGATCAGTTCGTCTATATCTAAAGTAGAAATGAATTTATAAATTTGAGTCATTGCTTTAGAGGCCGAGCTATACATCAATCCTAATTTTCCATAATATGCAGTGGAGGTAGGATCTGTTGTATCTACAGATTTACTCAGCTCCACAAAATACTTTAGTTTTGCCCAAGCAACTTGAAAAGATTCTAATAAGGTTAAGATGTTCATTAATTCATCTTTCCCACTCTTACGATTTAAGTTTAAAGCAGCTTCCTGAATTTTTTCAATCATCTCTTTGAAATGTTCATAATCTTGAAGAAATTCCTCACTGTCATATCCATGATACAAATCCTTTAAAGACCATCTATCCAACGACATATGTTCACCATTGGCCAAAGCCATCCTTTCTTTATCTATTCCATCTCTTATTATACCAAAATTAGATAATAAAATCCAAACAACTATTTTTATAAAAAAGAAGTATTTCTTAAAGGATTCCTTTTATTTTACATCCATAAATAAAACACTTGCAATTTTTAAAATTAAGATGTATAATAATTCTAAACTTAATAGTTAAGCACTTAAATAATAAGGAGGTGAATGATATGGGTGACTCATTAAAGGATAGATTTATCAGTGCATCCTTTCGTTTTAAGAAAGTAGATGCCTGCTTTCCTACTGAGTGCACAATCCCTATAGGAGAATGGGTGGTAATGGAACAGATAGTAGAAGGATGTGTATGTTCCAGTAAACATATGAAAGTATCAGAGATTAAAACGTGTATTCCTTTATCTAAGCCTGCCGTATCACAAATATTAAACTCTTTAGAAAAAAAGGGATATATTATAAGAAACATAGATAGAACAGATAGACGAAAAATTGCTGTTACAACAACGCCAGAGGGAACTGCAATACTGAATGAAACTAGAACATCCTACGATGAAGTATTGATGGAAATTGTAAACCAGTTTGGAAAAGAAGAGATGATAAATCTCATAGAATATCTAAATCGTTTAGTGGATATATATGAACAAGTCATACAAAATAGAGAAACGAAATAGAAGATTAGCTAGATATATACTTAAGCTAGATTACGAAGCAGAAATGAAGAGTTTATGCAACAATAGATAAAATCATATGAATAACAGGAAGAAACAATAAATGGATAAAAGGTGTGACATTCACCCTGTGCAAAATGGCACAAGAAAGAGAGGAAATTATGGCAATGGTACCTTATGTAATAGAACAAACGAGTAGAGGAGAGCGATCATACGATATCTTCTCTAGACTTTTAAATGATAGGATCGTTCTTCTGTCTGAAGAAGTAAGTGATGCATCTGCAAGCGTCATTGTGGCCCAGTTACTATTTTTAGAGGCTCAAGATCCTAAAAAAGATATTAAATTGTATATTAACAGTCCAGGTGGTTCGGTAAGTGCAGGTCTTGCTATCTATGACACGATGCAATATATTCAACCAGATGTATCTACAATCTGTATTGGTATGGCAGCATCTATGGGGGCGTTTTTATTATCCAGTGGTGCAAAAGGAAAAAGATTTGCTCTTCCAAACTCAGAAATTATGATTCATCAACCATCTGGTGGTAGTCAAGGACAGGCAACAGATATACAAATTCAGGCAGAGCATATATTGAGAACAAAGAAACGTTTGAATACCATATTATCAGAAAATACTGGTCAGCCTTTTGAAAAAGTTGTCCAAGATTGTGAAAGAGACTACTTTATGGAAGCAGAAGAAGCCAAAGAGTATGGATTGATTGATTCCATTATACAAAGGAGATAATTAGAGACAGTTTTTTGACCCCAGTATCAAAGGATGGGTCTATAATAGTTGAAAATATCCTTCGGTCATGTAAAAATGTTGAATTATTTACATGGAACGAAGGAAGTATGGAAGAAAGGATGATAGAGATGAAATGCCAATATTGTCATGAGAATGATTCCAACCTTAGTTTTATCGTTAGCTGGATGGGCATGGAACAAGAGGTTCACATTTGTGAAGAATGTGCTAATAAATGGAAACAATATATAGAATCTGTACACAAGCATTACGCACAAAGTAGAATGGAAGAAGGTGGATGGATGGCACCACAAGGACAAGGTAAAGTTAGAGATTTAGGAAATAGCCCGTTTTTACGTGTTATCAGTAGTGATATAAAGAAGAAAAGACAATTAAATATATTAAAGAATCAGCTGAAGATCGCCATTGAAAAAGAGCAGTATGAAGAAGCGGCAAAGATTCGTGACGAAATAAAAAAAGAAGAGAAGGAGGTCGCTGTTTATGAATAAGAAAGTGGCATTTAACGATGACGCAATGAAAGTCATACGCCGTGCTCTGGTATTTGCTACCGAGATGGGGCATGGATTTGCGGGAAGTGAGCATATTTTATTAAGTATTAGTGAAGATCAAAATCGTAGTAGTGCAAAGACGTTACTTCATTCTGGTTTTGATAAGGAATTAATCAAAGATTTAATTGATAAATATGATGAGGATGCAAAAAATGCGCCTAAGAATAAGATCATCAATTTAAGCGCAGAAGCTCAACAAGTTATTGATCTAGCCTATGAACAAGCAGAAAAACTGCATCATAATATCATTGAACCAGAGCATTTATTTTTAGGAATTTTACTGGAAAAGAACTGTGCAGCAGCACAACTTCTTTTATCAGCTGGGGCTGATATGAATGTTATGATCAAGGATTTGATGGATACCATGGGAACTGGATGGCCAAGTTCCATGACAGATGCTCCATATCCAAAAGAGATGAAAACAGAAACTCTTGATCAGTTTAGTAAGGACTTAACCGCAATTGCTTTGGAAGGTGGATTCGATCCTGTCATTGGAAGACAAAAAGAGATTAAGAGAGTTGTACAGATCTTATCTAGACGAACTAAAAATAATCCAGTGCTGATTGGGGAACCTGGTGTAGGTAAAACGGCTATAGCAGAAGGGTTGGCTCAACGGATTGTCGACGGCGATGTACCAAAGAATTTAATAGATAAAAGAATTTTATCACTAGATTTAAGTAAAATGGTTTCTGGAACAAAATATAGAGGAGATTTTGAACAGCGAATCAAATCCTATATTGAAGAAGCTCAAGCAGCTAAAAATGTAATTATTTTTATCGATGAACTTCATACCATTATTGGGGCAGGATCATCAGAAGGATCTATGGATGCTGCCAATACGTTAAAGCCTGCACTTGGAAGAGGGGAAATGCAAGTGATTGGAGCAACCACCCTTCAAGAATATAAAAAACATATCGAAAAAGATGCAGCATTAGAAAGAAGATTCCAACCAGTTGAAGTAAAGGAACCATCTAAAGAAGAAACGGTTCAAATTTTAACAGGAATTAAAGCTAAATATGAAGAGTTCCACGAACTAAAAATCACCGATGATGCTATAAAAGCTGCGGTGGAGCTATCCAATCGTTATATTCAAGATCGTTATTTACCAGATAAAGCCATTGATTTAATTGACGAAGCTGCAGCTAGTGTAAAGGCAGAAAGCATGACCATTCCAGAACATCTAAAAGCGATGAATGATAAAATACATCAAATACAAGTGGAGAAACAAAAAGTAATTCAATCCCAAGATTTTGAGGAAGCAGCACGTTTAAGAGATGAACAAAAAGCCCTTCGTGATCAATTAAACTTCCAAAAAGAGATCTGGAGTGGAAATCGTAGAGGTGGTATTGATGCAGAAGATATAGCAACAGTAGTATCATCCTGGACTGGAGTTCCAGTGACGATGTTAACGGAAGATGAAGGAAAGAGATTGATGAAGTTAGAGGATAGTCTTCATAAAAGAGTCATTGGACAAGATGAGGCTGTTCATGCTGTAGCAAAAGCCATTAGGAGAAGCAGAACAGGAATCCGATCCCCTCAAAAACCAATTGGAACCTTCTTATTCTTAGGACCAACAGGGGTTGGTAAAACAGAGCTTTCTAAAGCATTGGCAGAGATTATGTTTCAGGATGAAAATGCTGTTATTCGCCTTGATATGTCAGAGTATATGGAGAAACATACGGTATCTAAATTAATTGGTTCGCCTCCAGGTTATGTAGGTTATGATGAAGGTGGACAGTTAACTGAGAAGGTGAGAAGAAAACCTTATAGTATTATCCTATTTGACGAAATAGAAAAGGCACATCCTGATGTATGGAATGCATTATTACAGATTATGGACGATGGACGATTGACAGATGGTCAGGGAAGAACCGTAAACTTCAAAAATACCATTATTATCATGACATCCAATGTTGGAGCTAGAGATATTTCGGGCAAGAAGAGTTTGGGATTTGGAACATCTCTAGATGAATCAACTCAAACCATGGAAACGGAAGATATGAAAGACCGTATTATGGAAGAATTAAAAAATACCTTCCAACCAGAGTTTTTAAATAGATTAGATGATACCATTGTGTTCCATTCACTTGAAAAGAAACACATTCACGATATCACTGTGAAAATGCTAGATGATTTAATTGCACGTTCTAAAGATCTTGGGTTTAAATTAAAAGTAGATGATAAAGCAATCGATATTTTATCAGATAAAGGTTTCGATCCAGTATACGGAGCACGTCCATTACAAAGAGTCTTGCAGACGACTTTAGAAGATGCCATTGCAGAAAGAATGCTGGAAAGCCATCTTGGTGAAGGCGACACATTATTAGTCACTGGAAAAGATGGTGAAGTAAAAGTTAAAGTAAGAGCAAAAGCAAAACCCAAAACTACAACAGAAACAGTAGTAGCGGATCAAGAAGAGTCAGCATCCACCACAGTTTAATGATAAATGGATACCAACCGAGAAACTGAAATTAGTTTTTCGGCTGGTATTTTTTTGTCGTGACAGAATGGCGTTCTAATAGTTTGGTTTCGATTATTTTTCTTTCGGGAAATTTGGAATAATTGTTTCTTATTCTTTTTAGTAATAATTCTGAACATTCATATCCTAATTTTTGCAGATTTTGAACTACTACAGTAATGGGTGGATCAAAAGCTGAGAAAATCTCATCATCATCAAAACTAATAATGGATAAGTCCTCTGGCAAATGTATTTTATATTTCTTTAATCCAGTAATTGCTGCAATGGTCATAAAATATCCCAGAAATAAAATAGCAGTTGGTCTAGTGGCCAGATTCATCATTTTTTTAAATGATAAATCTGCCGTTTTAGAAGTGTAGTCACTGCAGACAACCATTCTGTTTTCTATTGGTATTTGATAATCATTACAAGCACTATGAAAGCCACGTATCCGTTCTTTGGTGGTATAGCTATCTTTCTCTCCAGCAATAACCCCTAGTAGTTTGTGACCATGTTTAATAAAATATTCAGTGGCAGTATATGCACCTTGAAAATTATTAGAAGTAACAACGTCTGCAAGAGGAGATTCTATAAGCTGATCAAGATATACAACTGGAACGTGATTATTTTGCAGTAATTCTATGAGAGCAATTGGTGCATTAAGCTCTGGAACGATGATTACCCCGTCAATTTGAGCACTCATTAATTGTCTAAATACATCTAAGTAATTCTGATATTTTGAGTTATAGGAGCTTATAATGGTAGAAAAATGATGTTGTTGCATATAATCTTCAATATAGCTACATATAGAACCCCAAAAATAGTCACTGATAGAAGGCAGGAGAATGGCTATAGTATTAGTTTTTTTACTACGTAACATTCGAGCTTGTTTATTTGGCATATAATTTAGCTTTTTAATACTGGCTTCGATCAAAGCTTGGTTTTCTGGTAAGATATTTTTTCCATTTAGGTATTTCGAGATCGTTGCTAATGATAAATTTGTGTCATTAGCAATATCTTTAATTGTTACACTCATAGCACGTCTCCCCTTTCAAAAGATTGAAGTTCTTTTGGACAATTGTAAAAGTTCATTTTGAAGAGCGTCAAAGAAGTTTCTAATTCATTTAGTATACTATCTAAAAGTCAATATTGCAATATGTTAGCAAAGAAAAGCGAAACGTTTTGTTGTATAGTGTATTTTCATTAGTATAAATGCACAAAAATTCATATGTATAATTAAATATAACGGACAAAAAAGATAGAATGTATTGACAACAAAATAAAAGATAAGTATAATTAATAAAACATCACGAAACGTTTCATGTTGCAAAAACATTTAAAAAGTATGCAAAAAGTAACTATTAAGAAAAAACCTTTCATATATGTGAAGGGTAATCAGAATAGACTTTGACGAGTCTTATGGAAGGAGAAAGTATGAAAAGAAAGATACTATCAATAGCAATTGCTTTACTAATGATAGCAGGTAGTGTTACGGGATGCGGGAATGGAAACGGACAAGAAAAAAATGATAATACCAATATTAATGTTGGAGAAAACTCAAAAGAAAGCGAGGACAATATTACTATTACGGTAGCGACACGTTATTCAAGTGATAACGAAGATGAAAATTTATATAGAAAAAAGGTAGAGGAATTTAATAATCTAGATAACGGCATCACTATAGAAATGGATAATATCGCTACAGAATCCGATTATTTAGATAAGTTAAGAACTTCTTTTGCTAACGGTGATACTCCAAATGTATTCTTAGAATATGGTGGTAGTAGATGTTTGGATTACTTGGAATCCGATGCGTTAGTCGATTTAGAACCATATTTAAAGGCGGATGATAGTAGTTGGTATAATAATTTTTATGAGTCCTTTTGGAGTATGACAGAATATGAAGGCTATGATGGTATTTATGCAGTTCCATTTAAGACATATATGGTAACCCTGTTTTATAACAAAGAGTTATTTGAACAGGCAGATGTTGAACCACCAAAATCCATTGATGATATGATGGAATTATCCAAAACATTTAAAGATATGGGGATTTTGCCTTTTCAAGTAGGTGAAAAAGACCCTTATCGATTTGGACATTTCCATAGCAGCTTAGTTATTAAGACATTAGGAGTGGATGCAGTCGATCAGTTGGCTAACAGAGAGCTTTCTTATGATAGTGAAAAAATGAAAGAGACTTATCAGGTAATGGTGGATATGGTTGAAAAAGGATATTTCGGTGAAAATATTTTGGATACAGATTCGGTATCGGAAAATGCCCAATTTATAGAAGGAAATGTTGCTATGCATTATAACGGTAGTTGGTTTATTGCAAATGAATTATATGGAACGGATTTTTATGATAAGGTAGGTGTAGTAGCTTTTCCGTATGGGGATGAATCCTGTAAAAACTATGCCCAAGGGGGAGCTTCTGATATGTTTTTTGTTTCAAAATTAAATAAATCAGAGAAAGAAATTGAAGCATCTGTAGAATTTTTAAAGTTTATTACATCGCCCGAATATTTTCAGGAATTAGATGAAGTTGCACAAACTATTGTTCCTGTTAAATTTGAAAAAACAGAAAACTCACCTGAAAACCCACTTTTAGATCAAGTAATTGAAATTCAAAAGGAGATAACAGATTTAAGGACTGATATTCAAAACTATGACCCAGAATCCCATATGTTGGATACCGTAAGATCTTCCCTGCAAGGAATCGCAATGGGAGACTCCGCAGAGCAATGTGCCACAAATATTACAAACCGAATGAAAGAGTATGGTGGAGAATAATAACAAACAGTGGTTTAAAAAGAGCTTAAGCAAGAAATATAAGGAGGAATGTTACTTGAAGAAGAAAACATCATCGAAAATCACATGCATATTATTTCTAGCACCTGCACTGATTCTATTTTTTGTTTTTATACTATATCCAGTTTGTAATACGATTGTGCTATCCTTTCAGAGTTGGAAAGGGATTTATGGAGCACCAAAAACCTTTGTAGGGTTAAAGAATTATAAACAGGTGTTGCAAAATGAGGCATTCTATCGTTCGTTACTCAATTCATTGTTTTTTATTATTGGTGGATTTTTTATTCTAATGCCTTTGTCTTTTGGGTTAGCACTGATCATTACTTCTAAACTAAGAGGAACAAAGCTAATGAAAACTGCATACTTTATGCCAGTGATGCTATCAACTACAGCCGTGGCTTTGATGTGGGTATATATATTAAATCCCTCTTTTGGTGCCGTAAATGAATTTTTACGATGGGTGGGGCTAGAAAAGTGGTGTCGCGAATGGCTTTCTACACCAGGACTGAATATCTGGTGCATCATATTGGTAAATGAATGGATGTATGCTGGCTATAATATGCTTATTTTTGCAGCAGGTTTGGTATCTATACCAAGTGATATTTACGAAGCAGCAGAACTAGATGGGTGTACAGGAATCCAAAGACTTCGTTACATTTCTATACCACTGAGTAAGGAATCCTTTAAAATATTTTCGATTCTATGTATAACGGGATGCTTAAAAGCATTTGATCTAGTCTGGGCTATGACAAAAGGTGGGCCAAATCATTCATCAGAGGTTCCAGCATCTTTATTGTATAACGAGGCATTTACCTTTAAGTTTTTCGGAAAATCTAGTGCTATAGGTGTACTTCTTCTAATTTTAGGAGTGTTCTTAAGTATATCGGTTAATAAATTATTAAAACGAGGGGAGAACGAAGGATGAAACGAAAAATTGGAAAGTTTTTTATCTACTTATTTGCAATCTTTTGGATGATAGTAACGATCTTTCCTTTATTTATTACCTTTTTATCTTCAGTAAAAGATAATCAAGGTATTACACTTGGAATGTTTAAATTGCCTGATCGATTCATATGGTCAAACTATACACAGGCATTTGCATCTGCCTATATTCTTCAAGCCGTAGGGAATTCTTTGTTTTTCGCCTTCTCATCAACGGTTTTAACCATACTAATAGGAATGTTGGCGGCTTATGTATTATCAAGAAAAAAGTTTTTAGGCAGTAAGATTATTTATACTATGTTTTTAATAGGAGTTATGGTGCCGATTCATTGTACTATTATTCCAATTTCAAGTATGGCAACTGCTGTACATGGCAAAAATGAAAGTTGGTTTTTAATCTTGGTTTATACAGCATTTGCTCTTTCACAGGCTATCTTTTTATTTACAGGTTACTTAAATGGAGTGAGTAAAGAGCTTGATGAAGCGGCTTTAATCGATGGTTGTAATGATCGTCAAATTTTGTTTAAGGTTTTACTTCCTGTATGCACACCAATTATCAGCACAGAGGCAATCCTGGCATTCATAGCGGGATATGGAGAACTTATCTTTGGTATGCTGTTGATGTCCGATCAAAATAAATACACGGTTGCTAGGGCAATGCTGACTTTTACTGGTGGATATAAAGTGTCATTAGGACCAATATTTGCATGTATAATAGTGGCTGTAATACCGATGATTGTTATCTATATTTTCTTCCATGAAAAAGTTCAAGAAGGTATGTTAACAGGAGCTATTAAAGGTTGGTAGTGTCAAATGATTTATGAAAAAATGGAGTCAAAAAAATAGGCTCTGATGAACCTTGAAAACTGTAGATATTGATGAGTTTAGACCTTGGGGCGTTGCCCCAAACCCTACAAGGGACCAGTCCCTT